>NZ_JBKYAR010000014.1:0-68265 GCF_047023275.1 Faecalibacillus sp.
GACTAGTGCCCACTTATAATAACATCTCTTACCCTATTCGTCAACAGTTTTTTACTAATTTTTTTATATTTTTTTATCTGTTATAATATCATCTAATGGAATATCAAATTTTTCAGGTTGATAATGTTTCATATATTGAAATGAATAAGCCAGTCCAATGGTTAGTGCTTTAAAATCTTTAAGATAACGATCATAATATCCTCCACCATAGCCTAAGCGATAATAATTTTGATCATATCCTACAAGAGGAACAATCATTAAATCTAGAAATTCTTTATTAATTTCTTCTTTTTCTATTGGCTCATCTATTCCATATTTGTTTTTAACCATTTTTTCTTGAAATAAAGTAAAATACATTTCTTTACCACGAACTATGGGAACATAAAATTCTTTTTGAGTTTTAAATTCTTCTATTAATTTCCACGTGTCCACTTCATGTTTATAAGATAAATATATTCCTATTTTTTTACTTTTAATAAAACGTGGATCTTTTTTTAACTTTTCTATAATGAAATGAGATTGTTTTTGATAATCATCAAAAGCCAATCTCATTTGTATTAATTGTTTACGTAATTGTTTTTTATCCAATTCCATTTTCACCAAAGTCCATTTTAATCAATTGATTTAACTCAACAGCATATTCCATTGGTAATTCTCTTGAAAATGGTTCAATAAATCCCATAACGATCATTTCTGTTGCATCTTTTTTAGAAAGACCTCTAGACATTAAATAGAAAAGTTGTTCATCCGAAATTTTAGAAACAGTTGCTTCATGTTCAATTAAAGAATCATTATTTCTAGCATAATTTGTTGGTACTGTATCACTTGTTGAAATTTGATCTAAGATCAATGTATCACATTCAACTTTACTCTTAGCGTTGATTGCTTTTGGATTATGTTGTACTAAACCACGATAGTTTGTTTTTCCGCCATTTTTAGCAATAGACTTAGAAACAATACTACTTGAAGTATTTGGTGCCAAATGAATCATTTTAGCCCCAGAATCCATAATTTGATTTTCTCCGGCAACAGCAATCGTAATACAAGAACCTTTAGCTCCTTCTTCCATTAAAACACAAGTTGGATATTTCATTGTAACAGCAGAACCAATATTTCCATCAACCCATTCCATTTGCCCATTTTTATAAACTTTAGCTCTTTGAGTAACTAAGTTTAAAATATTATTAGACCAGTTTTGAATTGTTGTATAACGACATTTAGCCCCTTCTAATACAACAATTTCAACAACTCCTGTATGTAATGAATCTTTTGAATAATTTGGTGCCGTACATCCTTCTACATAATGGATATCAGAACCTTTATCAACAATAATTAATGTTCTTTCAAATTGTCCCATTTGTTCAGAATTGATTCTAAAATAAGATTGTAAAGGTTTTTCTAGTTTTACTCCTGGTGGTACATAAATAAATGAACCCCCAGACCATACAGCTCCATTTAATGCTGAAAACTTATTGTCATTATAAGGAATAACTGTATCAAAATACTTTTTAAATAATTCTGGATATTCTCTTAAACCACTATCAATATCTAAGAAAATAACTCCTTTTTCTTGAACTTCTTTTAACATATTATGATAGACAACTTCTGATTCATATTGAGTTGTTACCCCTGATAGATATTTTTGTTCTGCTTCAGGAATTCCAAGTTTATCAAAAGTATCTTTAATTGTTTCAGGAACTTCTTCCCATTTATTTGTTTGTTTATCAGAAGGTCTAATATAATACGTATACTCATCGAAATCTACTCTGCTTAAATCTACACCCCATGTAGGCATTGGCTTTTTCAAAAAACAATCTAATGCCTTTAAACGATATTCCAACATCCATTCAGGTTCACCTTTAATTGCAGAAATTTCTCTAACAACATCTTCATTAATTCCTTTAGGTGTTTTAAAAACAGACACATCTTTATCAGGAATCATAGTTTCATCATTTTCCATGAGTTTCCTCCTTTTCACTTTCATCAATTAATTGCGTAATTCCTTTCCATCCAAGAGTTGCACATTTAATTCTATTGGCCTGTTTATGAGTGTTATAAAAAGCAATCGCTTCTTCTAATATTTCAGGATCATAATCTTTTTCAAAAATCATATTCATATAATTTTCAATAATAACCCTTGCTTCATCAATTGTTTTACCAATTAATAATTCTGTCATAATAGAAGTACTTGATGTACAAATTGCACATGCTTCTCCATCAAAGCGAATATCTTTAATCACTCCATCTTCTATTTTTGCTTGTATATCAATATTATCAATACAAGTTTCACTATCCATATTGACTTTTTTATAGCTATCGTCTTCAACTAATTCATGATTACGTGGATTTTCATAATGATCCATGATGATTTGACGAAGCATCATATTATCCAAAGAAGGCATCTAAAAAGTCATCCCCTTTCTTACATACTTCAATAAACTGATCTATTTCTTCTTTTGTATTGTAGAAATAGAATGAAGCTCTTAATGTTTGTGAAACATGTAAATATTCATCTAATATTTTTGCACAGTGTTGACCAGCACGAATTGCAATTCCATACGTATTAAATAAAGATGCTCCATCTTGAGAAAAAACATTTTTAATATTGAAAGCAATTGCTCCAACACCATTTTCATTGTAAATTTCAATGTTATCCAATTCTTTCATTTTTTCAACAGCATATTTTCTAAGCATTGCTTCATGTTCCTCAATATTTTTCATACCAATATTTTGTAAATATTCAATAGCACTGCCAAGACCAATAACACCTTCAATATTAGGTGTTCCTGTTTCAAATTTTGTTGGTGCATTTTTAAGCTTTACTAAACCACAGCTATTGTATCTTGCATTACTTCCTCCACCAAAACGTGTTGGTGTCATTTCTTCTAATAAATGATATTTTCCATATAATACGCCTACCCCTGTAGGTCCACACATTTTATGTCCAGAAAAAGCAAAGAAATCAACATCTAAATCTTGAACATCAACAGCATGATGAGGTGCACTTTGAGCACCATCAACACAAACAATAATGTCATGTTCATGAGCAAAACCACAAATTTCTTTAATTGGTGCTAAATATCCCAAAACATTTGTAATTTGTGCAATAGAAATAATTTTTGTACGTTCAGTCACTGCTTTTTTGACATTTTCTAAAGTAACTTTTCCTTCTTCATCTAAATCAATATATTTAATGATTGCTCCTGTATGCTTAGCCACTTCAAACCAAGGAAGAGTATTACTTGCGTGTTCTGCAAGTGTAATCAATACTTCATCTCCTTCTTTTAAATGTGTCATTCCATAACCAAAAGCCACCATATTTAAACTATCTGAAGAACCATAAGTATAAACAACTTCCTCTGGTTTACAATGAATAAAATCAGCAACAATACTTCGAACATGTTCAAATTTTGTATCTACTTCATGAGATAAATCATAATCTCCACGATGCGCATTTCCAGAATAATTTGTTAGATAATCACAAACACTGTCGATCACACATTGTGGTTTTAAGGTTGTTGCTCCATTATCTAAATAAATAAGAGGTTTTCCATGCATAGTTTTTTTAAGCATTGGGAAATCTTCTCTAATTTTTAAAACATCTATCATTATAGTCCCACCTTTTCTTTCAAAACATCTGAAAATCTTTCTTTTAAAGATTCCACACTAATAAATTCTAGAACAGGTAAGAAATAACCATAAGTAACTAAATGCATGGCATCTTGTTTAGAAAGACCTCTAGACATCAAATAATAAAGATGATCTTCATCAATCTTTCCAACACTTGCTCCATGGCTTGCTTTAACATCATATTCATCTATATATAAATATGGATTAGCTTGTGCTTTGCATCCTTCATCAAAAACTATAATTTTATTTGTTTGATGTGTATCAGATCCTGACATACCTTTATAAATACGTCCTATACCATCAATAATTAAACTAGCTTTTGATTTAACAATTCCATAGTTATCCATATCACCATATGTATGTGGTGCTAAATGTTCTAAAGTCATTTCATAATGCTTATTTTCTTTTTCTTTACTTAAAGATGCTAAGCGAAGTTTAGCACTAGCTTCTTCTTCTAGTAAGCGATATTTTATTTTTGATAAAGTTGTATAATCTGTCAATTCTACATAAGCGCAAGATACTCTTGAATACTTATAGACATCAACATTTTCATTTAAATCTAATTGAATGTCTTGTTGACTGTTTTTTTCAACATATCTTAAAACTTCACTAGATTCATTAACTTTTATATTTTTTGTATAAGAACAAGATTTTGATGCTTCATACATCTCTACAAGATCTACATGTAAACGATCTTTAATTTCAATATCAAATTGATAAGTTCCTTCTTCTGTAACCTTATATATAATTTGTACTTTAGCATCTTCATTAATTTTTAAAGTTTGATTTTGAATTTGAATATCTTGTTTAAAAGATGTTTCTTTAACACATCCATTTTCAAGTACAAGATAATTGTCAATATCTGCTAATCTACTCATTATTTTGCTTTAACCTTATTTCCACAGCTACCTAAAACAATTGGTTGCTTGTCTTCTTCAGTTTCAAAATCAAAACCTAGTTCTTTGACCCAATGATAACCTTCTTTATCAATACGATCTATTAATTCTTGCCCTCCACTTAATACAATCTTTCCATCTACTAATATATGAACATGACTAGGTGGTACAAGTTCAAATAATCTTTCATAGTGTGATACCATCACACAACCAAATGAATCTGATTTCATATCATTAATTGCTTCAGATACAATTTTTAAAGCATCAACATCTAAACCAGAATCAATTTCATCTAATAATGCAAATTTAGGTTTTAATAATTTCATTTGCAAAATTTCATTTCTTTTCTTTTCTCCACCAGAAAAACCTTCATTTAAATAACGATGTGCTAAATTTTCATCCATTTTTAAATCAGCAATATTTTTATCTAATTCTTTAATGAATTTAAATAAAGATACTGGTTTTTCTTGATGTGCATTGAGTGCAGCTCTTAAAAAATCAGAAGTAACAACTCCTGGAATTTCTTGAGGATATTGCATTCCTAAAAAAATTCCTGCTTTCGATCTTTCATCGACTGACATTTCTAAAACATTTTGTCCATCCAAGTAAATACTTCCCTCTGTTACTTGGTATTTAGGATTCCCCATGATAGCTGATAATAATGTAGATTTACCATTACCATTAGGTCCCATTAATGCATGTATTTCTCCTGTATTGATTGTTAAATCAATTCCTTTTAGTATTTCTTTATCATCAATACAAACATGTAAATTTTCTATTTTTAAAGTTGACATAAATCAAGCCCCTTTCTACCCACAACATTTTACTAAAATGTCAAAAAAAAAACAATCAATGTGATAATCTTTTGTATTAACAATTTATATTATATCCAAAATATGGTATATTATTTAAACAAAGGAGTGATAATGTGAAATTTCTGAAATCCTTATTTCAAGTCATATCATCTAAAAAAATTACACAAACCCTATTAAACTTACTTATTTTATTTTTGATTGTTCTTTTATTAGATATCACAAAAGAAGTATGGGGTGGCGCTTTTGGAATTTTTTGGAAGATTATAAAACCATTCTTTGTGGCTTTTGCAATTGCTTATGTTTTAAATCCACTGATTGAATGGGTGCAAAAATACGTAAAAAAACGTGGATTATCCTTAATTATTGTTTATGTAGGAATCATTGCTTGTTTAATACTTATTTTATCACTAGCAATTCCTCTTGTTATTAATAGTGTAACTGATTTGTATCCTGCATTTGAAGATGGTTTAATTTTTATTTCAAGATTTGTACAAACTCATCTAGGTTTCAATATTTCTGAAATGACAACTTATATTCAAACCGAAGCTTCTAAACTTTTACAAGATATGACAGTTATTAATACTACTTTTGATGTTTTAAATTCTGTTATTGTTAAAATTGGTAATGGTTTAATTTATTCAATTCTTGCTATCTATATGTCAATGAAATTTGACAATATGAGAAACGCTATTAACTATTTTGCTGGAAAGTTTGATGAAAACTTACCTATGTATTTAAAAGAAATCAATATTTCTTTAATAGAATACATAGAAGCATTTGCTTTAAGTGCCCTTATCCAAGGACTTACAACAGCCTTTGTTTATTTAGTCATTGGTCATCCAAACTGGATCTTACTTGGTATTTTTTCGGCCGTCAGTTCGGTAATTCCTTATGTAGGTCCTATTGTTGCCAATTTGTTAGGTATTGTAACTTCGATTACAATGGGAACAACGAAACTGGTTATTTTATTAGTTCTCATCTTTATTCAATCTAATCTAGTCCCTTATGTGATTCAACCAAAAATCTATTCATCAAAAATAGATTTATCAATCATGTGGGTCTTATTTGGAATCTTAACTGGTTCAACACTATTTGGTGCATGGGGAATGATTATTGCCATGCCATTACTTGTAACTATTAAAATTAGTTATCGTGTTTATCGTCAACATAATCCACAGCCTAAAAATGCTTAGCAATTGCTAAGCATTTTTTATAACATATTACAAATAATCACTAACAAAATAAAAAGCACTAAAACAAGCGTAAAAGAATTTTCACACTTCATATAAACCCCTCCTTATACATTCTTTTAGTATAAATTATGTAATAAATATGTTTGACCGTGTGTTTTTGCCCATAATATTGAAATTAATGGAAAAAAATAGTATACTTTTTAAGTCTACAAAAAGGAGGAAAACTATGAAATTTAAAAAATGTGCTGCCTTATTACTTGTAAGTAGCTGCCTTTTAACAGGATGTACAACTTCAGCTAAAAAAGTTGACTCAAAATATGTTGTTGCATCTCTAGAAAAAGGAAGTAAAACAAAAAATATCTTTGCTGATAATTTATATAAAGATATTATTGATAACTCAAGTAATAACACAACTGTCTTTAATGCTGTATTACAAAATTTAGTTGATCAAAAATTCCCTGTCAATGATGATATGAAAGAAGATGCTGCTACAATTATCAAACAAATTAAAGCTGCATATAAATCTAATTATGGAGATAATTATAAAGATTCACTAAATCAAGCTTTAACATCTGCAGGCTATAAGAATTTATCTGAATATCGCCAAAGAATGATTAAACAAATCCAATATGCTAATTTCTTATTAGATTATATTGATGATCATTTTGATGATGTCTTTAATGATTATTATCAACAATGTTCTCCTAAATACGTAAGTTTAATCAAACTTTCTGTATCTGATACAAGTGCGCCTACTGATGATGAAACTTCTAAATTAAACGAAGTCAAAGAATTAATTAATAATACTGATAAATCATTTGGAGATATTGCTCAAGATTATTCTGATGATACAACATCTAGTAAAAAAGGTGCATTAGGTATTGTTGATAGTAAAGATACTTCAGGAATTGCTAATAGTTATGGTAATGATGTTTTTAATGCTATTGAATCTTTAAAAGAAGGTGAAGTATCTGATGTTATTACTGGTGATGATGGTTATTATTTTGTAAAAGTAACAAGTGCAAACAAGAAAACTTTAAAGAAAGATTTAAAGAAAACAGATATTGATTCACCTTTATTAGCTTATGATGATTATTTACAATATATTGTTTTCGATTCATATAAAATCAAATATAAAGATAAAGATATCAAAAAAATCGTTCAAGATGTTGTTAATAAAGCATTAGAAGAAAGAAAAACAGAAAGAGGTGAAGCCTAATGAATTCATTAAAAGATAAGCTTTACCAATATAGATTATTGATCATTATCGTATGTGTATGTCTTATTGGTGGTTGTGGTTATGGCCTTTATAAAAGTTTCAACAAAAAAGATGATTCCTATGTAACTCATGTTCAAAATGGTGATTCAACAGTAGCTAAAACTGCTGATATCACAATTACTAAAGATGACTTATATGAATATTTCTTAGATAATGATGGTACAAATATGACTTTAAATAGTGCTATCAATTATGTTGCAGATCAAGAAATTACTGATAAAGATGCTATTAATGCTAAAGTTGAAGAATTAAAACAACAATATCTACAATACACTGGATCAAGCGACTTAGATACTTATGCTAAAAGCGCTGGTTATGAAGATGAAGCTGATTTTGTTAAACATACTTTAAAACCAAATGCTAAGCTTCAACTTCTTCAAGAAAAATATGTTGAAGATAATTTTAAAAGTTTATTAAAAGAATATAAAGTAAAATATATTAAATACTTTACTGTTGATACTGAATCACAAGCATTAAAAATCATTAAAGAATGTACAAGTGAAGATGTATTTACAAATTATTTTAATGAAAACAGTGGTACAGATGCTGGATTAGTTACAAAAGAATCTAGTAGTTTAGATTCTAAAATCATTAAAAAATTAGATAAATTTACTAAAGATGGTATTTATGCTAAAGCAATTAAAACATCTGAATCTAAATACGCAATTGTATGGGTTTATAATACAGATAAATCTAATTTAAAAGATGAAATTAAAGAAAGTTTAACATCTATTTCTGATTTTTCTACAAAATGCGAAACTTATTATTTAAGAAAATATAATTTTGATGTTTATGAACCAACTATTAAAAGTAAAATAAAAAAATCTTCTAAAGATTATTTTGAATAAGGTCTCGACCTTATTCTTTTTTTGTTTTAAAATAAAGCTATGGAGGAAAAGAAAATGAGTAACTGTATTTTTTGTAAAATAATCAATAAAGAAATTCCTGGGAAAATTGTTTATGAAGATGACACTTGTATTGCTTTTTTAGACTTATCGCAAGCAACATATGGTCATACACTTGTTATTCCTAAAAAACACTTTGAAAATATTTTAGAAGTTGATCCAGAAACATTAGCGCATATTATGCAAGTCACTCAAAAACTTGCTAAACAAATTGTTGAAAAATTAAATGCTAAAGGATTAAATATTCTAACAAATACAAATGAAGTAGCTGGTCAAACTGTACATCATTTCCATGTTCATATTTTACCTAGATATGATGAAAAAGAACTTGTTATTGAATTTAATGATCATAGTCAAGATGTTGATCTAGATGAAGTTTATCAAAAAATTGTAAAATAAAAAGATGGTTTTCCATCTTTTTAAAATAAAGAGAGTTGTTCAAAGTCATGAACAGCTTTCTTTTTTATCGGTGCTTTTTCTTCAAATTCTTGTAAATATTCGAAAATTTCCGAATAACTACACATCATTTGATACTCTTGACACTTTTTAAAGAAAAGATTCATTAAATCTCTGTTATGTGGACTATTTAACGTATATTGATCATTATAAGTCATTTGATATCTTTCTTTCATACCAGGAAATAAACGATCTAACTGCTTATAATAATATTCCCTACTACCTTCTCTTAAAGTAACACCCATACCAAAACAAATAATACCTTTAACTCCTGCTTCATGACAACTTTTTAAAATATTTAAAATATTTTCTTGATCATCATTAATAAAAGGCAAAATCGGTGTTAACCAAACAATTGTAGGAATACCATTTTTATGAAGTTCTTTTAAAACTTCTATCCTTCTTTTAGTTGTACAAACACCTGGTTCTAATTTTTGACATAGTTCTTCATCAAAAGTTGTAAGTGTCATTTGCACAACACACTTTGTTTTTTGATTAATTTTCTTTAATAGTTCTAAATCTCTCAAAACTAAATCAGATTTAGTGATGAGTGTTACCCCAAAATGATAACGTTCTATAAGTTCTAAGGCTTTTTGTACATGTTTAAGTTCTTTTTCTAAAGGCATATATGGATCACACATAGAACCCATTTGGATCATACATTTTTTTCTTTTATGTTTTAGGCCATTTTCCAATAGAGAAAGTGCATTTTCTTTGACTTCTATATCTTCAAAGTCATGGTCAAAATGATAACATTTGCTTCTTGAATCACAATAGATACAACCATGCTGACAACCCCTATATAAGTTCATTGTATTATCATTAGATAAAATTCCTTTTACTGATTTATAATGCATATTACAACCCCCATTGATTATTATTTTAACATAAATTAAAAGGATAAGTTTGTCATATTTCAAAAAATACATTAAAAAAATGGATTTAAAAAACGATTTTATATTTCAAAAATCGTTTATTTCTTCAAAATTCTTTTAATTTTGTAATAAAGTGTTCTCATATAAGGTATCTCAAATAAATATGCTGGATGTTCCCAATAAATATACATAATCATGACAAAGTAAACAAAAACACCCACAACAACTGATAAAATAAGAGGTAAGAAAACTCTATGAGTTAACGTAAACAGACCATAATAAACTCCTAAAACAATACCTCCCATTATTAAAGAAGCAATCAAAGGAATAACATATGTTCTTTTAATTTCTTGTTTATAACCAATTTTTTGACGTAAAGCTTTTTGGTTTAAATAGCATACTTGAAGAGCATATGTACAGTTACCAAATACTAAAACATAAACGCCTAAAGGTGTAATAAATAAAAGAATTGCAATAATAATAATATGACATAAAAGTGAAAACGCCGCATTTTTTAAAGGTACATTTACTTCTCCTAAAGCTTGTAAAATACCATTTGTAAGTGTTGATAAACCATAAAAAATAATTGCTGGTGATCCAAGTGCTAGTAATAAAGTAGCAGTCATAATAGTTGCCTTTTGTGGAAATAAAACACCCATAATTGGATATGATAATACCGCCATTCCAACAGCCGCAGGAATTAAAATTAGCATTGTTACAGATAAACCAGATGTAATATGTTCTTTTGCTTCCTTAACATTTCCAAGCGCCCAAGCAGACGAAATAGAAGGAATAGATGCTGTAGACATAGCTGATGCTAAAGCAACTGGTACATTTTGTAAAACAATATATTTTCCTGCATATACCCCATAATTTGAAATATATGTAATTTTATCAATATGATGAAATGATTGAGCAAAATAGAAGATATACATATCGATCGTAGTGACTAAATTATACACACAAGTTGCTAAAATAATTGGTGCAATAATATGCATAATCATTCTAAAAATATCTTGATATGAATCTACTCGTTCACTCGCTTCTGCATCACTTTCTTCAACAAAAGTATTTTTCTTTTTTAAATACATAAAAATCATATAGATCAATCCAACAAGAACTCCTGCACCTGTTCCTAGTGCTGAACCTGCTGCTCCATATGAACCTACTTTCGTCGCATTAACTCCAATATAAGGTTGAATAAAAATATATGCAGCTAATAAAGCAACAACAGCATTAAAAATTTGTTCAATAATTTGCGAAACAGAAGTATAAACTGTTGTTTTATGTGCTTGAAAGTATCCTCTAAATACACCAAGTAATCCTGATAAAAAGATTGTTGGACATAATACTCTAAGTGCTGGTACTGCATTTACATCAACAATAAATGGTGCCAAAATAAATAATAAAATTGCTGCACTTCCAGCAATAGCACATACATAAATAAAGACACATTTTAATATTCTTTTAACATTTTTATATTCTTTTAACGCTATTTTTTCTGATATCAATTTTGAAATAGCTGTAGGAATACTATATGACGAAATCAATAAAACTAATGCATAGATATTATAAGCTGTTGAATAATAACCATTTCCTTCGTCTAAAATCATCGCTGTTAAAGGACTACGATATAAAAGTCCGATGATTCTTACCAAAATTCCTGCAAGCGCCAAAATTGATGCTTGTTTAACAATTGAATTAGAACGACTCATAACGACCTCTCTTTCCAAAAATCATTATAGCAAATATTATCATAAAACAAAATAAGTATTCTTGTATTCTCTTTTATTGATATTATTTTAAATAAGTTATTTCATCAATATTTGGTAATTTGAAATCAATATCTAGCTTATTTATTAAGTTTTGTACTTTATCATAATGTTCACTAGATCCTATCAACCCATAATAAATAACTGTCCCTTTTTTTATAATAATATAGGATAAATCATCATAATTAGCACCTTCATACCCAAAAGATATTTTTGTTTGCTCATTAACTATAAAATCTTTTTTAGCATGAAGCTCTCCTTTTGTTTGAACATATTTTTCATTTGCATAATCATTATTTTTCATATAATAAACAAAAAAATTATTTAAATCATAGACCTCTTCAAAATCTTGATATAAGATACATTGCATATATCTTAAAATACCATCTTTATTTGTTTCATCATAATCTTCTATTTCAAAGCCATAAGGAGCAAGACCATCTTCTTTATAATTATCAGTAAAATCATCTGTCCCATTTTCAATAATTTCTTGATAAACATCTTTATATAGATTTGCTGATACAACATTTGATTGTTGATAATCATCCATTGCTTCTTGAGAAACTTCTTCATTTTTAAAAGGATTCCATGCTCCTGAAATAAATAGATAACCTAAACAACATCCCACAATTAAAAATAAAATAATAATTATTTTTAATTTACCATGTTTTTTACTCATACTACTCCCCTTCAATAAAAAATACTCTTTTAAAAAAAAGAATTGAGTTTAATATATAAACATCAATCCTTTTTATACAAAATAATCAATTAACAATAATTATAGTTCTTCACCATTTGTTTCAATAACATGTTTATACCAATCAAATGATTTCTTTTTACTTCTAGAAAAATCACCTTCATGTTTATTATTATAATTAACATAGATAAATCCATAACGTTTATCATATTCACCAGTTGAAGCTGAAACAATATCAATTGGAGACCACATTGTATATCCAAGTAAATCAACACCATCATAATCAACAGCATCCTTCATTGCTTGAATATGTTCTTTTAAGTAATCAATACGATATTGATCATCTACTGTACCATCAGCTTCTTTTTTATCATAAGCACCAAATCCATTTTCAACGATCATCATTGGAAGTTCAAAACGGTCATTAAACCAGTTTAAGCACCAACGTAATCCAAGCGGATCAATTTGCCATCCCCAATCAGATGCTTTTAAGTAAGTATTTCTTACAAAATCTTCACCTGAATAGTCAAATGTTTTTTCATTACGTCCTTGATATTTTGTCGCAAATGACATGTAATATGAAAATCCAATGTAGTCAACTTTACCTTCTGCTAAGATTTTCTTATCTTCTTCAGTGATAAAGTCATAACCTTTTCTTTCAAATTTCTTTAAAATATGATTTGGATAATGTCCTCTAGCATGAACTTCTACATACCAATATTTTTGATGCATTGCTCCTAAAGCGTTCATTACATCTTCTGGTTTAGGAGATGCTGGATAAACAACATTCATAGCGATCATACATCCAACTTGTAAATCAGGATTGATTTCATGTGCTGCTTTGACAGCTAACGCTGAAGCTACTAATTCATGATGTGCTGATAAATACATTAAGTATTCTGCATCGTCACCTTCTTGAAGTAAAACAGCACCTTCTTGAATTAAGTTATGTTGTGTCACATCAGCTTGGTTATTGATTTCATTGAAAGTCATCCAATATTTAACTTTATGTTGATATCTTTCAAAACATACTTTTGCAAATTTAACGAACATATCGATAGCTTGACGATTTCTAAATCCACCATATTCTTTAGCTAATGCCCAAGGTAATTCAAAGTGCGATAATGTAATAACTGGTTCAATTCCATATTTATGACATTCATCAAATAAATCATCATAGAATTTTAAACCTTCTTCATTAGGTTTTTCTTCATCCCCTCTAGGGAAAATACGAGTCCATGCAATAGAAGTTCTAAACGCTTTGAATCCCATTTCTGCAAACAAAGCAACATCTTCTTTATAATGATGATAAAAATCAACACCTACATGGTTAGGATAATCTTCACCTTCAATAACACCATCTGTTAAACGTCTTGGTGCACCTGTAACGTTATCTCCTGCTGTTTCTACATCACTACAGCTAATTCCTTTTCCGCCTTCTTGCCAGGCACCTTCACATTGATGGGCAGCAACTGCTCCACCCCATAAAAAGTCTTCTCTAAATCCCATTCTATTTCCTCCTTAAAATACACATTTATCATACCATTTTTTAGTACCATTTGCATTAGTATAATAAAAATTGGTAAAGAAATCTTCACCAATTAGACATATCTGCATATTTGCTCAACGCTTTCTCCTTGATTAAATCTTTTACATAATTCATGTGTACATTTATGATATTTATCAAATGTATGCTGACAATTTTTAACATGACTATAAACTTTCCAATAACCAACACTTAAATATTCTTTCCCTTCAATAAAACCTAAAACATCTGTCATAGGATATCCTAAAAACAAACCGATTTCATGAGGAAAATCATAATCATTGAGGCGTTTTTGTAAATCTAGGATAAGAGTATCTAAAGATGTACAATTATAATTATATTTTTTAAAGATATTTTGGATTTGTTTACATGCACATAATTTATTTAACTTTTCTTTTTGATAAACATAAATCATAGAACGCCCTTTTATTTTAAGTACTTTTAAATAAATATCTTTTTTATTTAAAAGTTCATTATAATATTGGATACATTCTTCTAAATCATCAAGATCATTTAAATTATAAATACATGCAACTTTAAGTTTTGTAAGTGTTGGTGAAGCATAAAAGATTAATCTTCTTTCAAATTCGTGAGCAGACAATGGCATAATTAAGCAATCACTTTTTTGATAGCTTCGATATCTTCGTCACTACCATCATTTTCTACTTTATATAAACATGGTACATTATATTGTTCAGCAATGACATCTCCTGCTTTACAATAAGCTTCACCGTATCCAGTATCTCCACTTACAACAACACCTTTTAAATGTTCACTTTGACTTTGTAAGAATTCATCAACTTCATAAGGAACATCTCCAAAACCATCTGTATAAGTAAATAAGATATAATCTTCTTCTACAGTTTCACTTCCATCTTCAATTTTTAAAGCATCTTCAATTCCTAATTTAGAAACAATGCTTTCAACATTTCCTGTTCTTGATGCATATACGACTTTCATTTTCTTCCTCCTTTAGTTAGCTGTGACTAACTCACAACATCATGTTAGCATAGACTAACTATACTGTCAAATATTTAATTTAAAAAAACTATTATGATTTTATAAATCACAATAGTTTGCTCCAAAATATTAATTATATTCAATTTTATTTTCTATCTCATTAAAATCATCTTTATAATCTACACTAAAATAGCGATGATGATTCATCATCCATAATTTTTTATTAAATTCATTTTCATGATGATGAACAATCATCTCATTAATAAGTACTGATAATCCTAAAACATCCACTAACAAATCTGGTTGATTTAATATTTGAATTGTATTCGCTATAAAGATTTGTATTAAATCCGTTGGTTCATTTTGATCAAAAAATAACTGTACAGCTTCGTCCACTGTATCTACATCACATTTCTTTATTGTGCCAACTGTTTCTACAAATATTTTATTTAATTGATAAGCAGCATCGTTATATGTATCTAATTCCACTGAAATCATTTCTTCATCTAACTGTGGATTAAGTTTCATGAACTCTTGAATATACTCTTTTTTATATTCATTAATCGTATTAAAAATAATATTCGTACAAGCTGCTAAAACAGGTGCATCCAGTCCTATTTGATGTACAAGCTGATCAAATATATCATCAATTCTTTTTGCATCTTCATAGGTAATATCTTGATGATACATCATTTCTGTAAAATCATCTGTTAATATTTGTATTTTTTCTCTATTACTTGCATAAATACTAATTTCATTTAATACTTTTTGATTAATATTATTCATTTCATAAACAACTGACGATTCTTCAACATCATTTAACTCTGTTTCAACTTCACTTTTTTCAAATAAATCATTAATATTGATTTTAAACTGTTTCATGCCAATCCCCTTTCCATTAATTTAATTTAAACATATATTTTTCATAATGTGAATGATTTTCAAAGATTATTATATAACTTTATTATGCTTTTATCATTGACTAAATAATCCAAAAAAAGTGTAAGAATTAGGCATTTTATACCTCCATTATTCTTGATAATATTAATTAACCTTTCAATCATTTACATCATAACCTTTTTCTAATAATAAAATTTTAATTTTATTTAATGCTATATATATGGTGTAATAAACTGCCTGGATAGAACAATCTTCTTCTTTAGCAATTTCCTTTAATGTTTTATTTTCTATATACCTTTTAATAATTCTTTTTCTTTGTATCTGCGAAAGGTTTTTAATACTTTCCATTATTAATTTCAATAATTCTTCATGAATTATCTTATCTTTATAAATCGTATCTTTTATATTAAAATTTACTGCATGGATTTCAATAAATAAAGTCTTATCAATTGAATAATATGCTTTATGATAGTTAATTTTCCTTTCATATGCTGAACTCATATGTTCATATTTATCAATTACGTCAAATATTTCATCATCTAATTCAATATATTTATCTGTTCTATAATGTTCTGGATATAATTTTTTTAAATTAACTATTTTTTTATTCATTTTTTATTCCTTAATTAATACATTTTTTAATTTACATATTTATATAAAAAATGGTGGCACTAATGAGACTCGAACTCATGATCTTACGTTCCGGAGACGTACGCTTTATCCAACTAAGCTATAGCACCATTATTAATATTTTATCATATCTAATATAAATAATATATCAAATATAGTATTTTAAACTTATATTTGTTAGAATGTCGTTGCATGAGGTGAATTTATGAAAAAAGGAATAATTATTACATTATTAGGTGGTACATTTTGGGGTATTTCAGGAACTATAGGACAGTTCTTGTTTCAAACATATCATTTGAATACTATGTGGCTTACAACCATGAGAATGATCTTTGCAGGGATTATTCTATTAAGTGTTTGTTTTATCAAAGATACAAAAAAAACATTAAGTATCTGGAATAATAAAAACGATGTCTTTCAACTTATTTTGTTTGCCCTATTAGGATTAATGTTTTGTCAGTATTCTTACATGACTGCTATCTATTATTCAAATAGCTCAACAGCCGCTATTCTACAATACTTAAATCCAATCTTTATTATGTTCTATACATGTCTTGTTTGTAAAAGGCTTCCTTATAAAAAAGAACTCTTATGTGTTGCTTTAGCTTTTGGTGGTACTTTTATCCTTGCAACACATGGAAACATCCACGAAATGGTCTTGTCTTTTGAAGGATTGTTTTGGGGTGTAATGGCAGGACTGGCAGCATCGTTTTATTCTTTACTTCCTAGAAGTATCATGAATAAATATGGTAGCTTGATTCCAACGGGATATGCCATGATTATTGGTGGTGTTGTATTAGGAATAGTCGGTCGTGTTTGGAACATCTCTGTTTCTTTAGATATCTATGGATATTTAGCAATGGCAGGAATTATTGTTATTGGAACAGTTTTGGCATTTTCAATGTATCTTATAGGTGTCAATCTTATAGGACCGATGAGAGCATCATTAATTGCTGCAGTTGAACCATTAAGTGCTACGATTTGTATGTGTTTATGGTTACATTCTCCTTTTACATTCATGGATGTACTTGGTTTTATTATGGTTATGTCTACAATCTTTATTTTATCTTATAAAAAAAGCGCATAAAAAATGGCAAATCTCCTTTGCCATTTTTTTATATTAAATTAAATCCAAATCTTTTAAAATATGAAGTCCTTCTTGGATAGCACCGTGTCCACCTGTTTTAGTAAGTGTATATGTAGCTGCTTCTTTGGCTTTTTGACAACCATTTGCTGGAGTAAAACTATAAGGGAATCCCTCTAACATACATACATCATTTAATCCATCTCCAAAAGTTGCTACTTCGTTAATAGACAACCCCTTTAACTTTAGAACCTCTTTTAACATAATTCCTTTGTCATAATCATCACAAGTAATTTCAATATTATCTTCATATGATGAAGATATATTTAAATGAGGAATACAATCTAAGCGTTCTCTTACACCCATTGCTTCTTCAGGATTTAGATGTCTAGCATCTACTTTTAAAGGAAGTGCTCCTTGTTGATAGATTTCATCAATTGAAGAAACTGAAGTACAATCATTTAAATAACCCCATCTTCTAAAAAAAGTTGTATTAGGAAGATCTTCTAAAGTAACACCTTCTCTATCTTTTAATAACAATTTAACATGTAAATCCCAATAACTTTCAAAATCCGTTAAAATGTATTTACCTTTTGTTGTATGAATAGAAATATGATAATTATATTTTTGTAAAATAGGAATCATCTTTCTAAAAGCATCTTCATCCATTGGATGTGCAATATTTCTTGTTCCTTCAATATTTCGATATTGTGTTCCATTATTAATAATCAAATCACCATCTACATGTGATTTTTTAATCATATCAAGCATCATATTCATATCTCTTCCAGATGCAAACATAAATTCAATACCTTTTTCTTTATAAAAATCAATTTCTTTAATATCATCATCATAAAAATGATTATCTCTATCAATACTTGTCCCATCTACATCTAATACAACTAATTTAATCATCTTAATTCCCTCTATTTTCCAAATCTATCTTTTAATTTATCAAACAAACTTTGTGAAATACCAAATTTTTTACACATTTCTTTAACGTATTGATCAACCTCTTCATTAGACATATTTTTAAGTCTTTCTTCATCGATACCTAAACTTTCCATAGTTGATTTCATTTGATCATACATTCCTGTATCACCATTTTGATAATTACTCATCATTTCATCAACCCATCGTTTAGCTCCTTCTAATTGTTGATTTTCTTGTTGATCTTGATTATTAAAGAAATCTTGTGCTTCATTTAAAGCATCGATTTCATCACTATCAAGTCCTAAACTTTCAAAGAAATCTAAACAATAACGACATAAAGAACGACACTCATCTTGATAATCTAAACCTTGTAATTCTTTAGCCATCTCTAATTCATGTTCAATATCTTTGATTTGTTGGTATTGTTGTTCATTAAGTTCTAAATCTTCATAAACATCTTCTTTTAAATCATTTAAAATAATTGGTATAAAGTATTCTACTTTTTCGTAAGCAGACATTTCATAATGAATCGGCATTTCTAATATTTCACTTAAACATTCAATGAAATTTTTTAAATTTAAATATTTATTTTTAAAAACAAAAGTATTTGACTTTGTTTTGATTTTCGCATAAAAATCAAAACCTTCTTCTTTTTTTACAAGTAATAATTCTTCAATATCTTCATATAAAAATGAATGTGGTTCTTTAAAACAAAAATAAATACCTTGATCCGTAAAAATCATGCCTTTACTTCCATCACTACTAGCATCAATAAATCCAAGTACTTGATAATCTGTGGTACTTCCATATAAATAAAGTGCTTGTGATATTTGTGATGGTATATTTTGTTGATTATAAAATGTAGCAACGTTTACAATATTTTCATCTAAGTTTTCTAATATGATTTCTTTTTCCATTTTTATCACCTTATAATACTTTACTATAAATTTGAATGAATGCAAAGAAAAAATCCTTAATTGCTTAAGGATTTTGAATACATTTTTTTACTTGTGAAAAATGCAATAACTAAAATAACAAAAGTGATATCAAAAGGACTGTTATAAAATAATATTGAAATTAATAATGATATAACAATACCTATTATTTCAATCATAAAAGGTTGAAATGAGACATGATATCGTTTAATTAACTGTCTTTGATTCAAAAGCTGTTTAACGCTAATAACAAGCATAATAACTGCCACTAATAAATCAATATAGTAATTAATTAAATAATGATTTCCTACCAATTCTTTAACAAAAAGAAGCACAATATATATACACATGGTAAGTAATATTCCAGACATTTCATATTTATTGGAATCTCTTTGTTTTAATTGATTGATTTTTTCTTTATAATTTATTTTTCTATCTACTTGATCTATAAATGCTTGACTACCTTTAGAAAGCATTTGTGAAACACTTTTCCCTTTTTCTTGAAAATCTTTCATTTGATCAAGAATTTCAGAAAGCAAAACATTAGTTTTTAAAACATCCTTTTGTTTCTTAAACAATGCTTTTTCAATTTCTTGATAACTTTTAAAATAATCATCATTCAAACTTTTTACTTTAACACTATTTTCAAAATATAAATCGTACTTCTTTTCTTTCATCTTAATCTACCTTTAACGAATGACTATTTACTTCGCTAATGTGACTATTAAAGAACTCTGTCATGACTTGAATCATATAATAAGTATCTTTGATACCAGCTGTTTCATATGTAGAGTGCATTGCAAGTTGTGGTAAACCAATATCTACACTGTTCATAGAAACTTGTGCCATGGCAATATTTCCTAAAGTACTTCCTCCAGCTTCATCAGAACGATTTGCGAAGAATTGTACTGGTACATTAGCTTTTTTGCATAAGTCTTTAAACACCGCAACACTTACCGCATCACTTGTATATTTTTGACCTGCATGAGATTTTACAACAATTCCTTCATTCATATAAACACAGTTTGTAGCATCTGTTTTTTGTGGATGATGTGGATGAACTGCATGTGCATTATCTGCTGATAGCATGAAGCTTGATGCAATTGCACAATAGAAATCTTCTTCTGTTTTTCCAAGTGCACTATTAGCACGTTTTAATACGTCATATAAAAGTGTTGAAGCAGCTCCTTGTTTTGTTCCTGAACCCACTTCTTCATTATCAAAGCAAGCTAAAACATCAATTGATTGATCATTTCCACCAGCTAAGAATCCTTTTAATGAAGTAAATGCACATTGTAAATCATCTAAATGTTGACTTGAAATAAATTCATCGTTTGCTCCCCAAATAGATGGTGCAGTACGATTATAAAGATATAAATCACTACCATAAATATCTTCAACATTTACATTTGCTTCTTTAGCAACTAATTTCATAAAGTCACCAGGTTTACAATCAGCCCCACCAAATAATGGTAACATATCAATTTGTTTATTATATGCATAACCATCATTAACAGCTCTGTTCATATGAATTGCCATATTTGGAATTAAAACTAAATCACGATCAATATTAATTAATTGTGTTTTTAATTCATTTCCATCTTTAACTAATAAACGTCCGGCAATAGATAATGGTTTATCAAACCAAGTTGAACAAATCATTCCTCCATAACCTTCTGTATTTAATTGTGTGTATTTACCCTTCACTTCTAATTCAGCATTTTCTTTTAATTTAAAAGTTGGGCAATCACTATGTGAAGCAGCAACATTAAAACTATAATTTTCTAAATTGCTTCCGACCTTTAAAGCAATAATACTTGAATTATTACGTGTTACATAATATTTTCCACCTGGATTCATTTTCCAAGGTTTTCCCTCTAATAATTCAACAAATCCCTCTTTATTTAATTCTTCTTTAATATTTTCTACAGCATGAAATGCTGTTGGACTTTTTTGTAAAAAGTCTAATAATTCTTTTGATATTTCCCTATACATTTCTAACACCTCTTCTATATTTTATCACAATTATTCTGTAATAGCGTTAGCTTTTTCTCTTTTAGCAATAGCTGGTAAAATTAATCCTAATGAAGTTAAAACAATAGGAGTAATAATATTTAAAGCTAAAGTAAATAAATCAGTTGAGTAAACACCCATGATACAACATGCAGCTGTTACAAAGAAACACCAACCACCAAAGAATAAAGCAACTGGTTGACTCTTAACAAAACGATAATCAGCTGGGAATTTTTCATAAGCTTTTCTTAAACCAATATAAGCTAAGAATACCCAAAGATAACGCATTGGCATACATACAGAATTTAATTTGTTTAATTGTGCTAATACTCCGGCAGCACCACTACCACCAAGAATTTGAATTAAAATAATACTTCCTGATAAAACAACAACCATTTTAATACCATTGACATAAGCACCATATTTATTTTGTTTTAATAATTTAGATGGAATGAATTGTCTTGCATCTTCATTATCTAATAACATTCTAAGTGGGGCGTCAATACTTATTACTAATGTTGAGAATTGACCAATCATATTACATAATGCGTAAATAATTAATAATGCATCACCCATATGATAGTATTGACCTAATTTTTGGAATGACCAATATGAACCATTTGAAACATATGAGTTGAATGATTCAGCAGAACCATTAATAACACTTGGATCAAACATCATACCCATTGCAATTGTTCCTAAAATAGCACATACCATAACCATGATTGCTAGTGCAATCATCCCTTTTGGGAATCCTTTCGAAGGATTTTCTACTTTATTTACATAAGGTGAAATTTTTTCACATCCACCAACAGCAAAAACTAAAATAGAAAGTGATGTAAAGTAATTTACATTAAATTGTGGAACGATTTTGTCAAAGCTAAAATCTAATGATAAATATCCACCATTTGGATTAATTGCTGGAGCAGCAAACATCATTAAGATATATAAAATTGACATTACGAACATACTTGTTCCTGCAAGTGTTGCTAACTTTTTAAGTGGATTTAACCCTCTACTAGCAAACCAGCAGAAAAATAAGAATACTGCAAGTGTAGCAAGTTGTACATATAATGTTGGAAGTGAGTCATAAAATTCAGCATTTCTAAAAACTGCCCAACTTAATGCTTTTAAACCTCCACTACCTTTACTTGCAATATAAGTAACGTGACATGCCCAGTATGTCCATCCAGCATAGTAAGCAAGTTTAGGACCAAATGTTTCATGAACCCAAGAACTTACTCCTCCACCAGAATTTTTAAATGCAGACCCTAATTCCCCTACCATTAATGCGTAAGGTACAAAGTAAAGTGCAAACATTAATATCCAACTAAAAATAACTTGGATACCATTAAAGTAGATAAAGCCATTTAAAACGTTTCCAAATCCCCAAACAGTAGAAAACGCCATGAAAGCTAAACCATACCACTTGATTTTTTTTGAATCTTCCATGATTTTACCTCCGTATTTTTTGAATAACTTAAGGCCGTTTATTCTTTTATAAAATACAAATATTGTACTTCACAATAAACAATTATATCGTATTATGTCGATAAAAGCTATATATTTTAATTTATTATTCTTATTTTTAGACATTTACCCATAAAATGTCTAAAAAATCACACAATTTGATTTAAAACCAATATTCTATTTTTATCATCAATAAATTTTTATTATTAGTTATTCTATTTTAACACCAAATATTTGCAGTTTAATTATTTTTCTGTTCATCAAAAAAATAAACGAATTGCTACAATAATAACAAGAGGTGAACAATATGGAAAATACATTATATTTTAAAGACATGTCTCATTGTGATCAAAATAATTATCCTAAAAAAGTCTACAAAGTAGAATATTCTAAAATGTTAATAGAAATTTTAGATACTGATCACATTCAAGGTAGACCCTTCTATTTTAGCAGTCCTCACTTACGTGATGAATTTATCCAACATATGAAAGATCATATTTTAAGAATCAATTATGAAGAATTAGAAGATATCCAACTTTATTGGAAGAAAAGCAGATCATATTAAAAAGAGCATCTGCTCTTTTTAATATTCTATAATTCCATTGATATCTTAACAATCTTATTAAAATAAGTATCAAATGAATTATTCTTTTTTAATAAATGATTTTTTATTTTACCATCTTCAATATAATACATTTGAGATGAATAAGCCGCATCTAAAGGATCATGAGTAACCGTAATAACTGTAATATTCTTTTCCTTGTTGACCTTTTCTAAATATTGCATCAATTGTTTAGAACGAACACCATCTAAATTGCCTGTAGGTTCATCAGCAAAAATAATCTTTGGATGCATAACAAGTGTTCTTGCAACAGAAATTCTTTGACTTTGTCCTCCTGAACATTCAAAAGGATATTTATCTAAAAGATCATCGATTTCTAAATCCTTAATGATACCTTTAAAATCTTCTTCATCTATTTTTTTACCTGCGAGTTTTAGTGGTAACGTAATATTTTCTTGAACTGTCAAAGTATCTAATAAATTAAAACTTTGAAAAATAAATCCAATATTTTCTTTTCTAAAATGAGCTTTTTCAGTTTCAGACATTTCATAAATATTTTTACCATAAATAAAAAGTTTACCTTTTGTTAAATCATCAATTGTTGATAAAATATTAAGCAATGTTGTTTTCCCTGAACCACTTTTACCCATAATTGCAATAAATTCCCCTTCTTTAATATCTAAAGAAACTTGATCTAATGCTAATTTAGGATTTAAACTTAAAGGATTATAGATTTTTGTTAGTAATTCTGTTTTTATAATTGTTTCCATGTTAAAACACTTCTCCCTTCTTTATAATAAGCTATAAACCACATCATCAACATCGGTAAAATATAAACAAAACAAATAAATAGTATATTTGTTGGTAATATATGCCTAAAAATCAATGTAATTGTTAAAGTTAATATATATAAACTAATACTTACAAAAAGTGTCATATAAAAGAGTGAAATTTCTTTTTGCGAATATTTTTTGATTATTTGTACATCATATCCTAAGGTATATAACTTTTTATAAGTTTGTTTATTTTCTATACGTTTAATTTTTAATCTCTGATATATAATGTAATTTAAAATCATACTTGTAAAAATATACATGAATAAAAACTCTATAAAGAAGCCTTTTTGATTAAGATAAATATAAATCATTAGTGGCATCGTAAGATTGATTAAAACACTTAATAAAATCAACATTCCCATTTGATTAATAATAAAGATGTAGTTTTTTAACATGACTAATGTTTCTCCTTTAATATCTTTTTTTAAAAGTATGACTTGAATCATTCTAGGTAACGTATATTTAATAATTCCATTAACACCAAAAACACAAAGTGAAAGAGGAACGATTAGATCTATCTTTAAAGTAGATGTTAAAATGATATATAAACCATATAAAAATAAAGCAACATACAAAAATTCTTTAAATAAACTCTTTGTTTTTATTTTATAAGAAATCATTTCATCCCCTTTTATTAAATGCGTCGTAGGGGTTTGAATAATGTATCTAAACTCTACAAAAATAATGACTAAGATCGTTAAAAAGAAAAAAGCAAGTGTATCTAAATAACTTTTTCCAAAGAAAACAAAAACCATTTTTTCTTGTAAATAAAATGAAAGAAATTTAAATAAAATGGGTGTAATAACCATACTTAATAAAGTAAATAAGATAAATGAAATAATTAAAATCATTATCATTTGTATCATAAAAAATAAAACTATTTCTTTTGTTGTATATCCAAAAATCTTTAATAGACCTAATATCTTAGAATGCATCTTATTATAATAATTCGTAGAATAAACAACTACATAAATACAAATCAACATAAAAATTAAAATCACTGTCAATCTAAAAAGTTCCATAAAGAAGGCTGCTAAATCATCTGTCTTTAAAGGTGGATTAAGCGTTGTATTATAAAACATACTTAAAATCAAACTCAGTAATAGCATTGCTCCTGTAATCACTCCAATCATACTGATATTCTTTTTGATTTCTTTAAAAAAGTATTTATATGTAAAATCAAACATATTTTTATCTCCTTTCCTTGATTTTCTTCTCTTTACATCTTCAATCTAGACTATAGAGTCCCTCTATACTCAAGTGTTTTTTTGATTTTCATAAAAAAAGCTGAGATTTTACTCAGCTTAACTGTTTTATTGTTCTTTTCTTTTAATAAACCATAACAATATAATTCCTACTAATAAACTCATTGCTATTCCTATAGCCATTAATTGATAATTATAATAGGAACTTCTTACATGACCAATAACCTTTGTAACAGGATGAGTACTCGCTATTAACCAACTAAATACACATCCTATAAGTACAACAAATATAGGAACTTTTTTCATAGTAATCACTCCTCGCTTGTTTTTAACATATTTCCTTCATTATTTATTTTCATTAAAATGATAAATGTAACACAGGGTACGACCAAAATAATTAAATTCACAATCATCAAAACACTCAATGATCTTTCTATAATTATACTTGCTAATATATGATATTGTAAGTAGAAAATACCCATTACTGAAACTTGCGCTAAAACAATAGATAGCAAACAATAATTAATTCTTTCTTTTAAAATAAGCTTTAAACATTGCTTTTTATTGAATCCATTGACAAGCAACAATGCGTATTGATAACGCCTTGTGACAACATCAAATATTCCTATGATAAAACATGAAAGTACAAAGAGTATAAATATGATCTTTGAAAAATTGTAAATCATTTCAAAACCAAATGATGTTGTTTGATTTAGAATCATAGAAGATACTGGATTGTAAACTTTAATTTGTTGATCGTGTTTTTTAATAAAATCTGTCACTGCCTGGATATTCTTATATGAATTTATTTTTAAGATATAGACATTTGATTGATACGAGGCATCAGGTATACATTGATTGATGATTTTTTGATAGAGATTTTGTGATATATAAATGATATTTTCAGTTGATTTCGTATAACGATTCCCAATATCTTTATCAACAGTATCTGCATTTGAAAGTTCAAAAGGAATTTCAACAAATTCAAACTCATTATTTTTTAATATTTGCATTGTTCCAGTCAAATGAATATGTCCTTTTATTTTTTGATAAAGAGAATAAGAAATATAAATCTTGTCTGTATTTATTTTTTGTTTATCAATTGAAAATACATGGTTATTACTCCTTTTAACTGTTTTCATTTTCTTATAATAGGGTTGTACGACCACTGTTTCTTTAAAAGATGAATCATTGACTGTCACATGAGCTACATTCCATTCAAAAAAGGGAGAAATATTTTGAATCATATGATTTTGTGACAAATCTTGTACAAGTGTTCTAGAAACTGGCATTCCAGCCATATCATAAGCATTTCCACCATTCTTATAAGAAATCCTTAATTCATTATCAATCGCTTTATTAATCATTCTTTCTGTTTCTTTTTGATAATAGGCTTGAAAACACATCATATAAGTCATAATGATCATCAAAAAAGAAATGATGATATTTCTTTTATTATGTATTTTATTTGATTTTTGTGCATGTAAATAATAATTAAGTGGAAATGTTTGAATTGTTTTTCTTGCAATCAAATTCTTATTTTCTTTGATGATATTTTTCTTTAATAGAATTTGTTGATTTTCAATATGATAGTGTTTATCTGCAATCTCTAACATCTCTAAATCATGAGAAGCAATGACAACTGTTTTATGATATTTATAGCATAGATCATAAATGATTTTTCTCATACGTCTTCTATTTTCATCATCTAAATACGCTGTTGGTTCATCTAAAAAAATGATTTTTGGATCTTTCATCATACAACATAAAATCAATAATCTTTGTTTTTGTCCTCCTGATAAAACTTTTACTTCACCATTTAAATCAATATTTAAATCAAGTTCATCTAATAAATTCATCATTTTGTCTTTCTTAAATTCAACTTCTCCTAATTGACTAAAGAATTCTATATTTTGAATGACTGATAAATCATTAAAAAGTCGGCAGTCTTGAAAAACAAAAGCTATTTTTCTTCTAAATGATTCTTCATCTAAATCAGACATTTTTTCATTTTCATAAATATATTCCTTATCTGCATAATCTGTAAGTCGTGCAAGTTCAAATAATAGAGTCGATTTACCCGAGCCGCTCTCTCCTGTAATCAATGTAATTTTTCCTGAATCAATTTTAATTTCTTGATCAGTAAATAAATCTTTATTCCTAAAAGATAAATTGATATGTTTCATTTCAATCATAGTTTCACCTTCTTAACAAAATACTTACTGTAAAATAAATACAAGATGTAAATGATAATAGAAACAGCTATTTGAATACTAAAGAAAAGTAATAAACTGATGATTAAACTTTGATCATTGACTGCAAAAAATCCCATCTTTCTTGCGATAAAAAAGCCCGGTATACCTAATGCAAGTGACAATAATAATTGAACAAGGCCATTTTCATTCACCAATGAATGAATATCCTTATCATTTAAACCGTAAACTTTTAATAGTTTCACTTCATTTTTACGATCATCAAGTGCATTGATTTGTACCATTGCATAAAGTACAATGGCTACTAAAACCACCATTATCATGTAGATATATCTACCTTTTCTTTCTTCTTTATAGATATCTGTCATATCAATGACTGAATTATATTGATCATAAGTTACAAGATTTTTAGAAATCTTTGTTATTTCTTTCTCTACTGTTTTTAAATTATTTATACGATCTACTTCTATAACATAGTTCTTACTATGATAAGGGGTAATTGTTGCATTTAATTCTTTAGCGTCCAATAAACTATCGGGTGTTTGATTATTGTATTGATTCAATAAACTATAAAATGATTTTTTTGGCATTAAAATAGTATATCCTGCACTCAAAAACTCATTATAGTAATCATCTACAGAAACGATATGATCTATTTCTAAATCAAGTTTTACTTTTTTAGTAAGGACTTGCGACATCTCTACCTTTAGCCCTGATTCATTCATTTCTCCTTGATAACTGTATTGTTGGACAGGTATATAGACCTCTACAGAAATCTTAAAGTTCTTTTCATCTTTATCTATACCTAGCTTATTAGCCAATGACTGACTGATAGCATTTCCTTTAAGCTTTTTACCATTTGATTTGATATTTTGAAAAGAATAATAAGGAGCCACAAGTGGACTACCATCTGTTAAATAATCAAAATTTACCTTGTTTCCTTGAAAGTAAACACTTGTCGTTGATACATTTTGCATCTGATTGATCGTATCAAAAACATCAAAAGGATAGACACCTTTAACATGCTTGATTGATTTAATTTGTGCGAGTTCATCATCACTAATATCAAGATTATTTTCCTGATCCCCTATAAAATAACCATCATTTCCAAAAAAAGCATCATTCATTTTTCCTGTATAGACTTCTGCTTTATTAGCTCTTTCTATACCATTTGCAAGCTGATTTTCTTGTAAAATACTGTCACTTATATTGGTAGAAATAGAAATTGTCATAATAAATCCTAATAACATCATCAATATAAATTGAAACCATTGTCTTTGATTTTTATATAAAAAATATTTTTTGATTCTTTGATGTTTTGTCTTTTCTATTTTTAAAACCTGTTGAACTTCTTTTATTTCCTGATGACAGTAAAGCTGCTTATTTTCTATTTCATAAACGATATCTAAATGTTCTATAAGGAAATCATCATGTGTCGTCATAATAATATATTTATTGTCTTTCTTTAGATTTTGTAAAATATTTAAAATAATTTCTTTATTTTCTTGATCTAAAGATGCCGTTGGTTCATCAATAATAATGATTGATGCATCTTTAAACATTGCAAGTGCTATTAAAAATCTTTTTCTTTGTCCTATGGACAAAGAAGAAGGAAAGTAGGATAAATCTATATTATCTAATCCTACTAAATGAAGCATTTCTAACATTTTATCTTGATCAAACCCTTGATTTTTTAATTGACTCATAAATTTAAAATGTTCAATTATCTTCATATTTTCAAAGAATGTTCCAAATTGATCAATATAGCTCACACAATTCAATAAATAATCTTCCTTGTTTTTATCAGTAATGACTTGTTCATCAATAGAAAGTGTTTGATTCTTGTATTGATATATTAATGCTTTTAAAAATGTTGTCTTCCCACATCCACTTTTTCCTATGATACCTGTTATTTTCCCTGGACATGTTTTAAAATTAGCATTCTTAAATATTATTTGTTTATCAAATTTAATATCTATTTGTTTCATTTCAATCATAACACTTCACCTCTTTCTGATTACATTGTAACAATCTTCAATAAAATGATAATATCTTTAGGACGTTTGACCATTTTATAAGGATAATTGACATAAAAAATACCTGTCATCGACTGACAGGTATTAATAGTGAAATATTTATATTTTGATTTTCATGAATAATTTTTATACTTCCTTGATATCTTTTTAGAATTAATTTTAATGTATCATATTTCACACGATCAATATTTTCAATCCCTTGATTAATAAACATCGTGATTTCAAATGCACATTCATCTTGAATAACTTTTATTTCTAACTCATTGTTTTGAATACAGCTCATTGCTATATCAAAAAGATAATTAATAATAATATTTAAATGTTCATCTTCAATAAAGGAAACATCTTGAATTGAAACTATTATCGTAGGTGTGATATGTTCTAGTTTTAATTGTTCTAATTTCATATTCATAAAGGAATCAAAGAGTTTATTTCCAGAAATAATGATCATTTCTTCTTGATTAAGTACAGCTATTTTTTGATCAACAATTTGATTGATTGTTTCAAATTCTTTTTCTTTAATTGCTTGTTTCATTTGAAGATAATCATATTTTAAATCATGTTTTAATTTATATAATTCATTATTCTTTTTTTCAAGATAAGCATAATTTTGTTGATCATTTTTAAAATAGTTAACGGCTTGATTCAGTAATTGTTGTTCATGATTTAACTTCGTATATTTAAAAAACATATAGTATGAAATGACGATGGTAATAACTAATGTTGTAAGAATGATTAGATGTCGGTTGACTCCTAAAATTTCTAGAAAATCATAATACAAAATATGGTAAATACAAAGTGTACTCATGGAAATCATCATTAATAAATTCCAATAGATATTTTGATTATCTATTGGATAACGTTGTTTAATATAAACCAATAAAGAAATAACTATAATATAAATAAGTAACGAAATAAATGTATAAAATGGAAAGATAGCTATAATATCTTTAACAACTAATAAAAAAGAAAGATAAAATATGATTTCTGTAATTCTTCTTTCTAATGTATACAGTAGAAAAAAACATAAGCATTCTAAAAACAAAATATCTTGTAATAATAAAGATGAGCTCATCATCATTACTAATCCATTAATAATGATTGAAACACCTATATATTTTTTAAATATATCTTGAGGTATATTTAAAAGAAATATTAAAGCAATTTCTATACAACTTAAATATAAAAAAAACATTATTGGATATACCTCCTATAGGTATGATATTTTTCAATGAGATCTTTTGCTTTTCTAGAGACATTGAATGTATATTGGTTTAAAAGCGTAACTGATTGATGATTTATCTTAGTTACATATTTGAAATTAATAATGGTATAGGAATTAATTTTATAAAAAGCAATATTTGAACAAAAATGTTCAGCACATTTTTTTAAAGTCGTATATTGTTGAAATTCTTGATCTTTAGTATAAAATGTACAAATATTTCTATGAGATTGAATATAATAAATATCTATATAACGAATATATTGATGATTTTTTTCATCAATCAAATAATGCTTATTGCTTTCTGCTTCATCTTTTTCTATTTTAGAAAGCAATCTATTAAAATCTTCTTCATAAAAAGCTTTTCTAATAAAAAAATAAAGATGAATATCAAAACAATCATAAACTAGCGCTTCATTCGCAGATACAAAAATAATCTTTGTCTGTTTATTTTTAACTTTTTTAGCAAGTTCAATCCCACTTACTTGTAATAACATAATATCTATAAATAAATAATCATATTCCATTAAATTTAATGTTTCAAATTTTTCATTAAAAACATCAATCACTGTATTTTCAAAATATAAACTTATTTTATTTTTTAATTGTGTACTAAAACTAATATCATCATCAATAATTCCTATTTTCATATGTAACCTCTTTTTCATTTATTATATAATAATTAGATTTATTTTTAAAAGAAAAAGATAAGAGAAAACTCCTATCTTAACATCTTTGCAGTATTTAATTTAAATAATCCCCATCCAATAAAATAACCAATTAAATATAAAACAAAATCATTAATATCAAAATAGCCTACAAAAGTAACAAGATGAAAGATTTCTTTTACTAAAGTCAAAGCTAATAACACACAAATTCCTTGTTGAAAAGAAACTTCTCTTTTTAAATATATTCCTAATGGTATAAACATCAAGATTTTTAAAGCGATATTTTTAACAAGAATATCTAAATTAATATCAAAATTATAACGGAAGGGAATTAAATTTGTATTCTGAATAAGTTTTTCAAAAAAAGGTAAACTCCCATTAATATCTCTAACATTTCTTCCTAAAAGAAACGGATAGATAAAAATCAAACCAACATATATAATGATCAATACTTTCATTAATTTTTTATTATTCATAATATTTTCCTCACTTTCATTTTACCCTGGCCAGCTACTTACATTTTATAAACAGCTTTTATAAAATGAAACAACTAAGGAATAAGTGGTTGTAATTACAAATAAGTGGTATTTTATCTCTTGTTTTTATCCTTTATAATAAGTATAGAAATTGAGGTGATAAAATGAAGGTAGCTATTTTAGATGATGATCTTTTATTTTGTGAAATGTTAAAAGATTATTTATCTTCCTATCATTTTGATATTTCTATTTTTACACGCTATCAAGATTTAAGAGATCAAATAGATTGTTTTGAACTACTTTTTTTAGATATTGAAATGCCTGATATAAATGGTATTCAACTTGTCGAAAGTTTGGCTTATAAACATCTAGATATTATTTATGTCTCAAGTCATGAGGAATTGATCAGACAATGTTTTAATAGAAATGTCATAGGATTTGTTGAAAAAAGTCATTTAGAAGAAATAGATTCTATTTTACATAAAGTATTACAAAAAGAACATCTTACTATTTCTAAAGATGGTCATACATTTGATATTTTATTTAAACAAATTGTCTTTATTGAATATACTCTTCGTGATATCACAATTCATCTAAATAATCATTCTAAAATTAAATTACCAGAAAAATCACTTTCTGTTTTTTCAAAAGAATTGGATAGGCGCTTTTATAAAATAAATCGTAATATCATCATTAATTTAGATATGGAGCCTCTTTATCATCATGGCAGTGTTAAAATAGATCATCATGAATTTCAGGTAAGTAGAAGAAATCAAAAAGATTTAAAAATAAAGCTTTTAGAAAGGAGTATTTATCATGCTAGAAAGTTTTAATTATATTATTGGCATCCTTATTGGGATTTTATTTTCTTTAAGTAATCAAAATGAATCTAAAATCATTATTCTTAAAAATTGTATTTTTACTACCTTTATATATGTTTTTACAATGAATTTTGCAAATGATTATTTCATTTTAAGTGCTTTATTAAAAGTTATTTATTTTACTATTTGTTTTATCTTGATTCATAAACTTAATATTTTTCAAGCTTATTACTATTCTTTAATTATTATCTTATTTTATTTATTAAGTAATATTTTTTTAACTTATTTATTACATCCAAATCAAGGATATGTTATTTATAGTGGTGATATTGATTGTATAGCTGTTTTTATAAGTTTACTTGCTTTTTATTATTTAGATGATTTGCATTTTTTAAATAATAAAATTACTAAACATTTAGATGATCTTGTTTTTATTATTTTAATGACTTTCATTTTTTTAATTTTTATTTGTCTTTTATCTTATAATGCTTTTGTAGGAAAATGGAATATTTATTTTTTTATGATTATTTTAGGATTTTTAATACTTTCAATCATTTTAATCATTTTACTTAATTATTGTTATATTTATAAAAGAAAAGATGATCTTAAAATGTCAACGTATAAAATGAATCAACTCAATCAAGTTTATTACCAAAGTTTAGAAAAAGACAATGAAACGTTAAGAAAATTAAAACATGATTATAAAAATCATCTACTCAATATTAAACAACTCGTTACCTTACATAAAGATGAAGATGTTTTAGAATATGTTAATCAATTAATCGATATAAAAGTTTTACAAGAAATTAATCATTATTGCGATATTTCTTATATTGATAGTTATTTAAATTCAATAATACATGCATACCCTCAATTTGATTTTGATATTCATACAACAAATTTATCACATTTTAAAAATATTGGTCTTGATCTTTTAATTATATTAATGAATTTAATCAATAATGCAATTGAAAATGCTTCTGAAAAAGTAATTAGTGTTGATATGGTCTATGATCAAAAACTTATTATTAAGGTGTGTAATTATACAAATTCTAATCCTATTAAAAAGCGTTTTATATCAAATAAAGGTAAAGATCACGGACTTGGATTAAAAATCATTGATGATATTATCAGTAAATATAATGGTGAAAGTTATGACACTTTTAACGATTCACTTTATGCAAAATATATTATTTTAAATTTAGGAGAAGACTATGAAGAAATCAATTTATAAATATCTTTTATTGATGTATGTCATTTTATACATTTATCTTAGTTATTTACAACATGGTATTAATAACATTGGTGGATTATCTTATATTGATGCCCTTTTGCATTCATCAAATTTTATCCCTTTTTATCGTGTTCATAAATCATATATTATTAATTTTATAGAATTTATGCCTTTAGGATATCTATTACCTAAAGTTTTTGAAAAACTAAATACTAAGAAATCATTTATTATAACTACTTGTATTCTTATCTTTTTCATAAAAATTATAAAACTATTCTTTTTAGTTGGTTATTTTGATATAACGAATATTATTTGTGGCATTTTTGGTGCTTATTTTATTTTCTATTTAGATCATAAAAAATACCCTTCATAGAGGGTATTTTTTATGCGTTAATAATTCTTTAACAGCTTTTTTATATTTCCTTCCTAATAATAAATGTATTGAATTATTCAAAGTGACTTGTTTAGAAGTCACATGACTAATAACATTTTTATTAACTATATATGATTTATGAATTTGTATAAATTCATAATATTCTAATTCTTGAAAAAGTGATGATAATTTTTGTCAGCTTCTAAATTCACCCGTTAGCGTATGAATGATGATATCATGTCCATATGATTCAATATATAAAATAGAATGAATATTAATGATGATTTTTTCATAGTTGCTGGTGATTTCTATATAGGGTGATTTAGAATTTTTAAAATTATTTAAACAATCATCAATGATATCTAAATGTTTGCTTAACGTATTTTTATTTATAAAATATGCTTGATGGATTTCCATTAAATCTAAAATATGTTTTTCATTAGAAATAAGACAAATTAAAGCATATTGATAAGATAAATTATTTAATATTTTTAAATCATCTAAATCTTTATTTTTTTCTATTTCTTTAATTAAAAGAAAATCTTGCTTAATATCTTGATAACCAATAAATCTTATATTTAAAAATGATTGTAAATACTGTTTTAAAATATCATTTTGTTTACAATCTAAAATAATATCAATCATTTTTTATCTCATTTTCATCAATATTATTAAAGATTTCTTGGTTTTTTAAGCGTTCTTTTAAATGATAGTGATCAATAATTTCTATATTCATTTTTTTTAAACTATCTAACATCTTTACATATTCTTGATAATGATTTCCCCCACCAGCAATATTAAAAGGTGAAAACCTAACCACTGTATAATCTTTTAAAAGAAAATTAAAACAAATCATATACCCATTTATACCATAACCTCCTGATGTTTTCATATAAGACAGTGAAACATTTTTAATAGAATCTAAAGGTATTTTAAAATTTGCTTTTTCCTCTTTTTGTATCAAAATACGTATGACTTCTTTAAATTGATTATACATGCCTTCTTCATGATAATAACAAATATTTTCTTTATTCATCTCTAATCTTTGTGTAGCCCCTATGGTTGGAATTATAAAAATAAAAGTAAGCAATAAAATAATAATGATACTTAAAACTTGTATTTGAAAAGTTAATTTTAAAGCTGGTATAACCATGACCATCAATATCATCAAGATAATCATCGTATATAATTGAATCACCAAAAAAGACTTTAAAACATCTTTTCTTGTCAACTTTTTCCCAATCACTATTTTTTGATCCATATAAGTTCCTCCTTTACTTATTATTATAAAAACTCTATAAACCAAAAATAGTATTTGGCTACAAACAGCCTTTAAACAAACATAAACAGCATCTATTAACTTGTACCCTTTAACAATTGTTTAAAAAAGTCACCTTCATCTACTAATTGTTGATAACTTCCTGCTTCTTTTAAAGAACCATCTTTTAAAACAAGAATTTCATCAAATTTACTTAAAAGTTCCTTATCTAATTTATGAGTAATCATGAAACATGTTTTATTTTCATTTAAAAGAATACTTTCGATTTCTTTTGCAGTTGTATGATCTAAATTAGATGTAGGTTCATCATAAATCAACAAATCTACATCTTTAAGTAAAGCTCTAGCAATACTGATTCTTTGTTTTTCACCACCTGAAATATTATTTCCATTTTCATTAATAACGGTATTTAAACCATCAGGCAAGGCATTTACAAAATCTTTTAAGCCTGCTTTTTCTATGACTTCTGTAATTTGATTGTCTGAATAATCTCTAAAATACGTAATATTGTTTTTTAAAGTATCATTTAATATAGGTGCATTTTGATGAACGGTTGATATATGTTGATAAATATCTTCGATATTAATTGTATTGATATCTATATCATTAATATATAAAGTACCTTTACTTACTTCATAATTATTTAAAAGTAACTTGATGATTGTTGATTTACCAGAGCCACTGTTTCCAACAAGAACGTATTTTTTATTTTTATAAAAAGTATGATTAAAATCATGAATAATTTCTTTACTTTGATCATAACTAAATGAAACCTTTTTAAATGAGATATCTTTTATAGAATCAATTGTATTTATTCTATGTTCATGGCTATTTTCAAAGTATTTTTCTATTTTATTTTCAAGCGGTTTTATACTTTTTAATAAAGGAAGTTCATTTGATAATCTTCCTAAAGGATTAGCAATATTATTGACCAACTGTGTAATTGCCAGCATTTCACCTATAGTAATCCTATTTATAATTACAAAATAAAGAGAAATAAGCGTTGTCATTACACTTACTCCTAAAGAAGATAATGTTGAAAATCCTGAAATAATTCCTTCATCGTAGCGATAATTTTGCATACTTGTTTCATATTCATTTTCTACATAATCAAATTGACAAATGACATGATGTGTGATTTGAAAACATTTGATAAGTTCAAAAGAATTAAAAAAATCTTTGATTTTGATATTTAATTGACTATATTTTTGAGTTGAAATCATTTGTTTTTTAGATAAGATTTTTCCAAATAAAATAGGAACAAATATAGCAATAATATTGATAACAATAACAATAATAGCTAAAGAAAATTGAAATGAAAAAACAGCTACTAAACAAATAATAAATTGTGAAAGATCTGCACTAATCGTTAATAAATTATCAAAATAGTTTTTTTCAATAATTTTTAAATCATTATTAAAAATACTTAAATACGCTGACGAGTTTTCTTGATTAAACTCTTTGACTGTTTTAGAAAAGATTCCTGTAAATAAATCATGATTTAATGAAAACATTACATTCTTTAAATATTTAGCTCTAAAAAATCCTCTTAAAATATAGATTAAAAAATTAATAATAATAAACAAAATCGCTAAGATCATAACATGATAAAACTGGATAATATTCTTATCGACAGATGTATCTACCATTTTTTGAACAATGCTTGCTAGAAAAACAGACATGATTCCTGCTGTTGAAAATAAAAGAACACACATCACAAAATAAAATTTATTTCTTTTTAAATATTTTTTCATATTCATCTCACCCTTTTATCTATTGTACCATTTTTTATAAATAGCCTAACTCAAGATAAATGTTGGTAATGACACCTAATAATGTCAGTCAAACTTTCATAATTGGAAGCTTAACTTTTTGATTTGTTTTATCATATAGTCAAGAGGTGGAAAGCTATGGAAGATAAAATGTTTAATGATATTATTGATTCAATTATCAATAACGCAAGTGATGATGAAATTGAAATTATTAGGGAAAAACTCAATAATCATTTAATCAATCATATTTATGATACAAATATCCATGAAGAACTATCAAACAACTATGATAGTTCTTTTTGTCCTCATTGCCAAAATAAACATATCATTAAATATGGTAAGGATAATAAGGGAAATCAAAGATATTTATGTAAAGAATGTTTAAAAACATTTTCTTCTATTACCGGTTCATTGCTTTCATATACTAAAAAACAACCTTATCAATGGTTTGAATATATTCAATCTTTATTTAATGGCGATACTCTTGCTCGTTCTGCTGCTATAGTTGGAATAAGTGAACAAACTTCTCTTGTTTGGAGACATAAAATATTAAGTATTCTTGCCACTTTAACTGATGATGATCCTGTTTTAAGTGATACTGTTTATTTGGATGAAAAATTAAATGTCGTTTCACATCCTGGTAAACACATTGAAAATAAAGAAAAAGTCAAAAGAGGAATGAGCCATCAAAAAAGAAATATCGTATGTGCCATAGACCAACATAACAATAAAGTTATACAAGTATCTGAAACAGGAAGAATCCATTCTAAAGAGCTTTATAAAATATATAAAGACAAGATTCCAAGTACATGTCAGGTTGTAAGTGATAGCTTGAGATCATATCATAAACTGATGAAAGATTTAAAAGTTAAATGGGTCAAGATACCATCAGGTAAAAAAGAAAAAGACGGTTATACTCTTAAAAAGATAAACGATTTACATTCATCAATAGATTTATTCCTTTATAAATATCGAGGAATATCAGATAAATATTTAAGAAATTATATGGGACTTTATAAATATAAAGATCAACATAATAAATATTATCAAAAGAAGGTATTTCTTCACATATTTAAAGAAATCATCAATAGTTTATGTGCGTTGAAATTCAGTGATTTTAAATATGATTCTAAATTTTTCGCTATTTGATTAGTTTTCCAAGAAATACTTACCAACATTTATCTTGGGTTAGGTTTTTATAAATAAAAAGCTATTGGTTACCCCAATAACTTAAAGCGTCTTTTTAAAATACAAAACATCATCCATAGGATTATAATAGTAGGCCTCACATTCAACAAAACCTACTTTTTTATAAAGATGAATAGCAGCTTCTAAAGGAAGAATTGTATCTAAAACCATTTCCTTATATCCTGCCTTTTTAGCGTGCTCTATAATTTTTAAAACAAGCTTCTCCCCTAGTTTTGTCTTTCTACATTCTGGTTTTACATATAAACGTTTCATTTCACAACGGCTATTAGAATGACGATGATAAGCAACCATTCCTACTACTTTTTTATCTTCTATAGCTACTAAAAGTTCTCCTTCCGGTGCTGTATATTTTTTGGCTGGATTATGTAATTCTTCATCAATATTTTGAAAAGATAAATCACGTCCTAAACGTTTTGTATATTCTATAATAAGTTCTTTTACTTGATCTAGATAATCAACACCATTACATATTTCCATAAAAATCCTCTACATACAAATTCATTCTTATTTTTTTACATATATATTTTCTATAACCTTTACATCATTCCATACACTTGAACTTTCAAAAGAGATTTCTTTTTCATTTAAAATAAAATTTTGCTTTTGAATATCTACAAGGGCTTTATTTTGATAAAAGAAAACAATAACTTCTCCATAACATTTCTTTTTATCATTTTTTGTTTTCTTGATACATTCATTTAATTGTTGTAAAGAAATATCCGTTATTCGATCAACATCAAAATCATTATATTCTTGATATTGAGTACTTTCTTTTGCTTTTATTTCATCATAATAAGCATCTTTAAATTCATTTTTCTTAAAAATGAAAACACTTTGTTTACTTGCAGGTAAACATTTAATTTTTTGATCTTTTAATGATAGATCAATTGGCTTATTTGAAGTATTTTTTAAAATCAAAATAACTTGATCATCTATTTTCTTTGTTTCAAATGAATATAATTTATTTTGTTGCTGACATCCCGTAAAAAGTGCTATCAAAATCATAAATGTACACATTTTTATAATTAATTTTTTCATAACTTTTCTCCTTGTTTATACAATTTATGTCGAAGCAAAACTTCTAAAATAAGATCAATAAATGCTGTTACAAGATATATTGGATAATAATGCCAATATTTATCTTTTACTATATTCATTTCATGAATTGGGTTTTGTATAAAAGCTGATACAATCAACAATATTGATAAAATATCAGAAATTCTAATGATGATTATTCCACATTTATTTTCCCTATTTAGCAATTGTATAACTTGTCCTACAATACGTATAAGAAAAATAACCTCTATCGCTATCCAATAAAACATAAAATTTCTTCCTTTCCTTTACATACATGCAAGAGAAAGCCAAATCAATGAAAGACAAAATACAACTACTGCTATTAAAAATAAAGTAATCCATAAAGCATATTTTCCAATATTTCTTTTCATATTTTTCTGGTCCTTATTATAATTTTTAAAAGATTTTATTATATATTTACTTACTTTTCAACAATACAATGGTAATTAAAATGCTATTTTTCTATCAAAAAGTTTATTGCTTCTTTGGCGTTTGAAATAGGATAGTATGGTGTGCTTTTCTTTGTATTATCTTTATATTCTATTTCTAAACCTTTTTTATTTCCTTTTTTTGGTAAACTTCGATAATAATATCCTGAATAATCTTTTGCATTTTGATCATTAAACTCTAAAAACATTCCTTTTGCATAATAAAATACATAGCCTTCAAATTCTGGAGATACATATCGAAAACCCTCTAATTGTCCATCTTTTAAAAAACGTACTGCTACAAATTCTTGACAAGCTTTTTTATTGTCATCTTTTGATAAAAATATGTGATATTCAAAATAATCACCTAAACTACTTCTGCCTCCTATCAACCTATGATTTCCCATATATCTTTTAATATCTTCTTCTGTAAAATCACTATTCAAATCCATAAACATTTTTTGGTAGGGACTATATTTTGTTATTGTTTTGGTGTCATTTAATGAAACAGTTTTATTAGATTTTACACTACAACCACCTAGAATGAGTCCCATAACAAACAATAATAAAATCATTTTTGTTTTCATATTATTTTTCTCCCTTTTTCTATTGAAAATCAATTAACTTTTACCATTATTTTTTATGAAATAATTTGTAATAACTCTTGTGTTAATTTTGAATCAAGTGCTGTAAATAATTTTTTACCTTTATCATTTATAAAGACATAACTTATATCGTTTTGATCTTGATATTGTAAAGCACTTTTATATTTTGGTAATTCAAACTTAACTCCTTTTTTTATTTGACTTAAATCATATTCCTTTTCTCCTAAAGTACTATCAATAACAATCTTTTTATTTTCAATATCAATTGATTTAATAACTGTAAGATGAACATCTAACATAAAAATTCCTCCTCATATTTTTTATAATTTCAATTAAACTTTCAAAATATCTTTTAATTATTTATCAAATATGTACGATATTTTAAATATAAAATCATATTAATCATCAAACCAAAACACATAAAAGTCATTGCACTTGAATAATGAAACATTGTCATAATTGAAAAATGATACATAACTAAATCAATTACAAGTAATCCAAATAAAAGAAAAGTATTTCTTTTAAGATCAATATACTCTTTAGAAACAACCTTTTTAATCATCATAAAAAAATAGATTAATATTATAAAATAAAACAAATAATGAATGACAACCGATAAATTATAAAGTAAACCAACTTCTCCATAAACTGGATTTCCATCTGTCCCTATTTTGATCCAATGCGTAGAAATATAATTATCAAAGTATTTAAACGCTAATAAACCTATTATTTCAAAAACATAACTTAAATAAATAAGACAAATATCATATTGCTTTTTCATTCTATATTCCTCCATCCATAACACTTATGAACCAAGGAAGCGCTTTCCTTACTTTTATTATACATTCAATCATACTCATGTCAACTATTACTTATTTTATATATGTATTAATTTATAAATGATATTAACTTAAAAAGCTATAGCTTACAAGAAAAAAGGACAAATGAAAAGACTCCTTACGGAGCCTTTATTCAACATTCTTTAATGCTTCATCCATTGGAATTTTCTTGATTTTTCTCATTTGAATCATCATAACAAATAAGTAAGAAATAACCGTCATGATAAACATCTTGATATAAACACTACCTTCTACATAGAAAGGTAACCATCCTGCATATTCTTCAAAAACTATTTTGAAAGCATAAGATAAGATCCATGTTGTTATTCCAAAAGAAAGTAATGTTGAAATTAAAATAACAATTGTTGTGGCATGAACATACATTTTTTGTATTTCTTTTGATGTATAACCAAGTATTTTAACCATTGAAATCGATACTTTATTATTTTCAATAATCATCTTTGTAAGAAGATAAATAAGCATAATAAACATCACAATCGCAAATCCTTCAACTAAATAGAACATTTCTCCCATTGAAACATTTAATTGTCTTGAAACTTTTGTTAAGTCATCTTGAGTAATCGTTGATGCGATATATTCGTCTTTTAAATCTGTTATTTTTCTATTTGAAAAATAACCATTGAAGTAACCATCTTGACAGTTGAAAACTTCATTAAAATAAGACTTTGACATATAAAGTGCCATACTACCTGGCGCATCATAGATTCCTTTAATTTCAAAAGTATAACGTAAATCTTTATAACTTTCTTTTAAAGAAATACGATCTCCTTTTTTCAAATTATATTTATCAGCAACATCTTTTGAAATATAAACACCTTTTTTAGGTAATGATTTAATATGAATATAGTGACTGTTATTTTGTAAGCCATAAAGACTAATATCTTCTTCTATTGTGCTTTCAGGTAATGTTTTTAATGAATAAAGAGAAAAAGCTTCTGCCCCTTTGGTCTTTGTTTTATAATCATCATACATTTCATCATATTGATCATCTATCAAGCTTAAGAAACTATCTCTAAATTCTTGAGGAATTGTTTGGAAAGCTTGTTCAATCGCTGTCGTATCAACTGATTCAGGTGTATTTAAAATATATTGATATTTAGCGGTCATATTATTAATAACAATATCTTGATAATGATCTAGAACAGGATGCATATCCATTCCAAACATCAATAAGATAATTGCAAATAAAATTCCTACAAATAATGTAACATATCCTGATAAATTATTTAAAATAACACTTAATCTAAATTGAGAAAAGAAACCTAAACGATGTAAAACTAAGGTTTTTTTACTCTTCTTCGTTTTCTTGATATCTCTTTTCATAAATTTAAGAGGTGATAATTTTAATGATTTCATTAAAATACCATAATTGATTAAAACCATCATAATAAATGGAATGATCGTTGTCTTAATAAACGCATCTCCAGACCAAATAGTAACATAGGTTGGTAAACTATAACTTCCATAATACATACCAGCCATGATATCTTTAAAATATGTATATCCTAAAATATTTCCCACAATACACGCTACTAATGAAACCAAAATAGGTAATGTCATGTATTGAACTAACATTTCTTTTTTAGTATACCCCATTGCACGAAGTGTCCCAATCATAGGTGCTTCACTTTCAATGGTATTTTTAGTTGTAATTGCAAAGACAAAAGCTAAGATACCAATGATAATATAAAGTAAAACAGTCATCATTGCTTCATCTCCACCCATATCATCACCTGTAAAATGGATAGCTTGGTTGGCATATTGAGGAATATAATCATCAATTCCTGAAACATTTTTAACAAGAGCATTTAAAAAATCATTGCTGGCATTAACTTCATTATCAACCTTTTCATTATATGTCCAAGCGTAGTTATAATAGATTTTAGCATCTTTAAAGCTTTCAAAGCCTTCATTAGAAACAATACCCACGCCAAATTTAATAGCATCAAACATTAAATCACTGTTTTTTGAAAATAAAGCACTATAATCTGATAATGCAACAAGTCCAGTAATTTTTAATTTCTTTTTACCAACTTTGATTGTTTGACCTACTTGATAATTGTTATTATCGGCATACATACGGTCAATCGCTATTTCATTTTTACTTTGAGGAAGTTTTCCATCCATAATACATACTTGATTAACTTTGTTTCTTGGTTTAAAAAGACGAATTGTACTTGATGATTCTACTTTTTCTTCAATGTAATTAAGATTATAGATTGTGACATCTTCTTTTTCTAAAGTCTTTTTATTTTCTTTAGAAAGAGAATCATTTAAACGAAAATGTCCATCTTCAATATTGTATTTATCAAAACTATCATTATAAGCTTTGATCATTGATCCATCAGCGACTAAAAAACCTGAAATAAGTCCAATAGAACCTGCCATAAATAAAAATATAATTAAATATTTTGCAATTTCATCTTTTAAAATATATGGTAATCTTTTAAATAATGGATTCTTCATTTTACCAATTCAAATCCTTTGCTGGAATTTTATGCGTGTTTTTAATATTTTCACGAATACGTCCATCATGTAAGTAAATCACACGATCAGCCATATCTTTAATTGCATCATTATGCGTTACAATAATAATTGTATTACCATATTTTTTATTAACATCTTCGATTAATTGTAAAATATCTTTTGATGTATGATAATCTAAAGCTCCTGTTGGTTCATCACAAAGTAATAAATCTGGATTTTTGATGATTGCACGTCCTATAGATGTTCTTTGTTGTTGACCACCAGATAATTGGTTTGGTTGTTTATAACGATGTTCTTTTAAACCAAGTGTTTGTAAAAGTTCTTCTTTATCTAATGGATTTTTACTTAAATATTTTCCTACATCTATATTTTGTTCAACATTTAAATGCGAAATCAAATTATACATTTGAAAAACATATCCTAAATGATTACGACGATAATTCGTTAAATCTTTTTCTTTTAAAGTTGAAATTGTTTTTCCTTGAATCGTAATTGTCCCACTATCTGGTTGATCAATTCCTCCAATAATATTTAACAGTGTTGATTTACCAGAACCTGAAGGACCAAGTAAAACACAAATTTCACCTTTTTCTATTTCAAAATCAATACCTTTTAAAACTTCTGTTTTATATTCATCTTCACCAAAGCTTTTTTTAAGATCTTTGATTGATAAAAACATATTATTCCCTCTCATAGTTAGCCTTATCTAACCAACTATAGAATACTATCCCTCTTAAATTTTTTCAAGTCTCCTAAAGAAAAAAAAACGGATTTCTCCGTTTTTATAATTCAATATGTTTCATAATGGCTTTAGCAATACCATCATTATTATTTGTATCTGTAATTTCATTAGCAACAGCTTTCAATTCATCTGAAGCATTACCCATAGCTACACCTAAACCAACATATTCCACCATTGATTTATCATTTTGAGCATCCCCAAAAGCCATCATTTCTTCTTTTTTATATCCCATAGGAATTAAAACACTATCCAAAGCTTTTGCTTTATCAACACCTTTTGCAGTATATTCAAAATAGAAATCAGATGTAAACATACAGTTTAAACGATCTTTAAATGGTTCCATCATTTCCTTATAATGTGCTTGTAGATATTCTGGATCACCAAATGTAAGAATTTTATTGATTTCAAAATCAACAAAGGCTGCTAAATCTCTTTTTTCACATAAGATGTAGTTATTTCCTCTTGATTCATATTGCATAACATTAAATGGTTTCCCTTTGTATGTAATTGTATTATCAAAAACATCATTAACATACATATATTCATCTTTATCAAACATTGGTCTTGCTTTAAAATTCTTTAAATGTTCTAAGACAGCTTTACTATCTTCTACAGAAATCGCATGATTATAAAGTGTTTCATGGCTTTGACAATCAACCACTTTTGAACCATTGAAGCATACAAATAAACCATGATGATTTTTCATATCTAATTCTTCAGCAAGTTTCAATAATCCACTTGTAGGTCTTCCTGAAGCTAAAACCAAACGTACCCCTTTATCTTGTGCTTTTAATAAGGTTTCTTTAGTAAGAGGTGTAATGACTTTTTCATCATTGACTAAAGTCCCATCAATATCCATAATTATTACTTTAATTGCCATAATATATCTCCTTTTTTATTAGTATAATAAAGCGCTTTTACAACTTCAACATACTTTCATAAAAAGAAAAAGAAACAGAAAATATCTGTTTCTAATGTAATAATGAACGTGTTGAACCTGAAGCAATTAAGAATGTACTTCCATTATGAAGCATGGCAAGCATTTGAGGTGTAAGTAAGCCTAATGCTCCTAAAACAATAAAGGATGTATTTAAACCAACAATCAAACGATATTGGCTATGAATACGTTTAAATAAACCTTCTGAAATCATTCTTAAAGCAACGATATCATTTAATGAATTTGATACAAGTGTAATATCCGCAAGTTCACGAGCAATATCTGAGCTATCTTGAAGTGAAATAGAAACATCTGCCATAGATAAGGCTGGTGTATCGTTAATACCATCTCCTACCATGACAACTGTATTTCCTTCTTTTTTCAAACTTTCAATATAACTTGCTTTATCTTCTGGTAAAACTCCCGCTCTAAAATCATCTAAATTTAATTGTTTTGCAATCGCTTTTGCACAGTTAGGACTGTCCCCTGTAAGCATGATGACTTTATCAAAACCAATATCACGAAGTTCTTGAACAACTTCTTTAGCCTCTGGTTTTAATGGATCATAGATACTAATAATTCCTGCTAGTTTTTTAGAAATTGCTAGATAAATAAGAGAACTTGAACCTTTACTTTCAAGTGAAGAAATTAAATCTTTAATTTCTTGTGTCATTTCCACTCCTTCATCTTCAAAAACAAAATGACTACTTCCGATAATGACATCTTCACCATTTAAACTTGTAGAAATACCATGAGCAATCACGTATTTTACTTCCGCATGTTCTTCACGATGTTTTAAGTTTTCAACTTCTACTTGATGAACGATGGCATTAGCCACACTATGTGGGAAATGTTCTTCAAGACAAGCAGCAATTTTTAAAACTTCTTCTCTTGTATAATCTTGTAAAGGAACAACATCTAAAACAACAGGTTTAGCATGTGTCAATGTTCCAGTTTTATCAAAAACAATCACATTAGCATCTTTCATGCTTTCTAAATGTTTTCCACCTTTAACTAAAACATTATGCATTGAAGCTTCTTGCATAGCTGAAATCACTGAAATTGATGTTGATAAACGAATCGCACAAGAATAATCCACTAATAAAAGAGAAGTGGCTCTTGTAAGATTTCTTGTCAATGCCCAAACCCCAAAGAAACCTAAGAAACTATAAGGTACAATGGCATCTGCCATATGCTCTGCTCTTGATTGAATTGAAGCTTTTAGTGATTCATTTGTATCAATCATATCAATGATTTTAGCAATACGGCTATCATCTTGTAAATTTCTAACCTTAACAAAAATCTTTCCTTCTTCGATTAATGTTCCTGCATAAACAGTATCATTTAAAGTTACACGTTTACTTAGTGGTTCACCAGTAAAGCTTGATTCATTGACCATTGCTTCACCATCAACGATTTCTCCATCAATAGGAACCATACTTCCTGTTTGAACAATAACAACTTGCCCTTGTTTTAAATCAGACATTGCAATTTCTTGTTCTTGTCCATCTTCATAAATCCAAACTTTATCAAACTTACTCATCAAACTATCGCCCAATTGTAAAGTAACCTTTTGACGTGTATAGTCTTCTAATAATTCAGATATTTTAAGCATCAACATAATATTGCTTGCTGTATTGAATTCTTTACGTAATAAAGAAACACCAATACTTGTTGCATCTAAAACAGGAACATCAATACGTCTATTTCCAAGTGAAGAAAGTCCTGCTTTAAAATAAGCTAACGCCTTATAAATAGCAATTCCTTTACCAACAACATTTGGTAAAAAGAATTTAACAGCATATCTTTTAGCAAAGATTTTAATTAATTCATGTTTAAAACTTTGATCAAGTACTTGTAGATTTTGAGAACAATTTTCAGGAATTTCTCTATTTTGTAAAGCACTTAAATCATAATTATTTAAATAATCAAATAATTGGTTTTTATAATTTTCATCAAAAACCAATAAAAGACTTCCATTTTTATAATGAGCTTCTACATATCTCACATACTCAAGATTTAAAAAATCATTTTTTAAAATAGTTGCTTGTCCACTTGTAAAAGCATATTGTCCAAAACGAACACGTAGTCTTCCATTGATTTCATGAACTATTTTAAAATTACTCATCATTATTGTGCCTTACTTTTTTCTACTGCTTCAGCATATACATCTTGAGCATCTTCTTTAATAGAAGTTACTGTTGCTTCTACATTATCTTTTACTTACATTCCACTAGCTAATCCTTTAACAGCTAATTCTCTTGCTTTATTACTTTTAGCGAACTTTGAAGTGACAACAGCAGTTACTGCTCCTCCCACAAATGTCCATAATTCTTTACTTTTAAAAAATTCTTTCATCTTAAAATCCTCCATTCTTTTTTTACATTATACGACATTTTCTTAAAAAATAAATATTTTTTTATAACATGCTAATTTTTTATTATACCTTGTTCTATTTCAATAATTTCATCACATAAAGCAAGAGATGACTTTCGATGACTAACAATAATAATCAATTTTTCATCTTTAATTCGTTTTAAACTTTCTAACAGATCTGCTTCATTTAAACTATCAATACGACTTGTTGGTTCATCTAATAAAAGAATCGGTGTTTTTCTTAAGAAAGCACGTGCAAGACCAATTCTTTGTTTTTGACCACCCGAAATATTTTCATCATAAATCGTTTGATATCCTTGGGGTAAAGACATAATAAAATCATGAATTTGTGCTTGTTTACAAGCTTCTATTACATCTTCTTGACTATAAGCAGGATTTAATAAGGTGATATTATGATATAACGTATCTTTAAATAAAAATGTTTCTTGATCAACATAGCTGATATTTTCTTTTAGAGTTTGACTGTTGATTTCTTCAATCGATTCATTATTAAATAAAATCTCACCTTCACCTTGATAAATATGCATTAATAATTTTAATAATGTTGATTTGCCACATCCACTTTTACCAAGAAGACCATAGGTTTTACCAAATTCAAATGTATAATTGATTTGATGTAAAACTTCTTGAGACGTATTTGGATAATGAAATGATAGATTTTTTATTTCAATTGGTAAATTTAAAGTAGTATTTTTATTTGTAATTTCTTTAAGTAATGGTTCTTCCTCTAATAGATTTAAAATACGTCTTGCACAAGGGAATACTTGATTCAAATTGTTTGCGAGATTTGCTAGAGCAATCGTTGGGCCAAAGGATGAAGAAAGTGCCATCATTGGAATCAACAATTCCTTAGAAACATGATTCTTGATCAATAAAATAGAAATAACAATCGATAAAATAATCAGTCCATCTGAAAGTATTTGTTGAAAACTTTGATGTTTGATTAATTTTTGATGTGTTTGTGTAAGTTCATTTTGATGATCCGTCATTTGTGCAAAACGATGATTTTGTTGACTGAATTGTAAAATTTCTCTCTTACCTAAAACTGTTTCTAAAACAAAGGTATTAAAATCAGCTAATAAAGTACGATAGTTTCGACCATCATTTTGACTTAAATTATATGTTATATAGGGAATCAATATTCCCATCATCACATAACAAACAAAAGCAAATAGTCCAAAAATAAAACTATAATGGCCTATAAAACAAATCATGATAATACTATAAATAAAAGCAATCATTACAGGAGAAATCGTATGTGCAAAGAATACTTCCAAGAGTTCAACATCACTTGTAAGCATAGAAATAATATTTCCTTTATCTTCATTTTCTAATTTAGCTGGTGCCAGTTCTCTTAATTTTTCAAAGACTAAATGACGAATATGAGCCAATACTTTAAAGGCAATATAATGATTACATGCTTGTTCTATGTATCGTAAGATTCCTCTTGAAAATGCACAAAGAATAATTAATTTAACAGCAAGTGAAAAGGAAATTACTTTACAAAAAGCGAGAATGATAAAAACGGTAATAAAGGTTGCTGTTAGATGTCCTAACACACCTAAAATAATTGCCAATAACATAATCATTAAAAAAGGACATACTAATTTTAATAAAGAAATAATTAATTTTATCTTATCTTTCATTTTCAATAATCCTTTCTAAATTCTTTTGATTTTCCACAAGCTCTCTAAATAAATTAGCTTGCTTAAATAATTCCTCATAACTTCCTTGTTGAATCAATCTCCCTTCTTTCATCACAAAAGTAAGTTGACTTTCTTTACAATGAGCCATGCGATGTGTAATAAAAATAACAATTTTATCTTTAGCTAAACGTTTCATAATTTTTAAAATAATCTCTTCACTTTCACGATCAACATTATTCGTTGCTTCATCAAAAATATAAACATCACTTTCACGCAATAACGCTCTTGCAAGAGCTAATCTTTGTCTTTGTCCACCTGATAGATTTTTAGCTCCTTCATTGAGTTGAAACTTTAATCCTCCTTGATTTTCAAAGACCTCAAATAGTTTTACTTCTTTTAAAACAGCCATCATTTTTTCTTCATCAATACACCCTGACATTGCAAGATGATCAAAGACTGTCCCTTTTAAAATATATGTTTCATCTTTGATCAACGTTATTTTTTGATAAAGTGTCATTGTTTCTGGTATTGTTTCTTGATTATAAAGAATTTTACCTTTTTGAAGTGGATATAAATTCATTAGCAGTGAAGCAATCGTACTTTTCCCTGAACCCGATTCTCCTACAATCGTTAAAAATGTTCCTTTGGATAAAGAAAATGAAACATCTTTTAAAATAATTTTTTCATTATAACCAAAAATTACATGTTCAAAAGATAAAGCTGAAATCGATTCTTGATAACTTTCTTGAATATCATCCAAGCTATCCAATAGTTTAAAAATTTTATCTGCTGCCGCGTTTCCATTTTGTCCAATATGAAAATAACTTCCTAACATTCTTAAAGGTAAAAAGAATTCAATAGAAATCATTACAATAAAAACAAACATCATAAAAGTAATATGTTGATTTAAATATTCTTGTAAACCCAAAACAACTCCTAAACCAAAACCACCATAAGCCACTAGATCCATCACACTAATCGAATTAAGTTGCATAATTAAAACACGCATGGTTTTCTTTCTAAAGTCTTCCGCTTCTTTGTCCATTTTATCTTGATAATATAAATCACTTTGATAATATTTTAAAGTTGTAAGTCCTTGTAAATTTTCTAAAAAAGAATCCGCTAATCCTGTATAACTATTCCAATATTTCGCTAATAACCTTTTAGCTATTTTTTGTACAACAACAATAGAAATAGGAATAAGTGGTACACATAAAAGTAAGATAAGCGCTACTTTTAAAGACATAAAACCAACAACGATAAATAAAGTAAGTGGTGCCAACATGGCATAAAAGAATTGTGGTATATATTTAGAAAAATAAATTTCTAATTGATCAATACCTTCACTTGTAAGTTGAGTAAGCGTCGATTCTTTAAAAACTGTTGTTTGTTTTTGATGATATATCTTATCAAATACATTTTTTCTTAGCTTTGTTTTAATCATTTCACTTAAAGATAATGCTTGTTTATTTTGTGTTGTTTGTAAAAAACATTTTAAAGCAAATAAACAAATCACACTTAATAAATAAAAAACAAGTGAAAAAGATTGTTTTAAATAAAGACAAGATAAAACATAACTATGTAAAAATGTCAGTAGAATATGACAAACTAAAACCAACCATTGAATCAAGACTAACCCATAAACATTTTTCATTTCCGCTTTAAAAGTTTTTAATAACCTTTTATTAAACATTTTTTCTTCTCCTTTCTTTAAGTGAAAGCCATCCATGTTTGATTGTTAGAAGTGGATGGTAAAAAAGCATATACTTTCCAGAAAAGCGCATCACTTTTTTAACTTGGCTTTGATATTCTTTTTGATAACAATGAACTTTACATCCACTACAAAAAGTTTTAGTTTCCATAAAAGGACATTTATCAATACGCAAACAAGCGTACTTATAAAGATCTTCACACATCTTACTTTCTTGAGAATGTTTTCTTTGATAAATATCAATCATTACCTTTAATATTCTTTTTTCATTTTCTCTTTTTTGATCTATTTTATTCATTAATAATCTCTACTTTCTTTAACATAATAAAATGATGAATACTCATTACCATCAATAAACATATCTTTCCAATCCATACAGGTGTAATCATTACAGCAATCAAAAAAATAAGTGTTACTGTAAATAATGACTGATTCCTTTTCTTTCTCGTTGTCTTTCTTTCAATGACCATTTCATTGATATATTTTTGATAAAGTTTTGTTTGAATTAAATATTCATGAAATCTATCTGAACTTTTTGAAAATAAAAAAGCACTTAAAAGTAAAAATGGAGTCGTTGGCAAGATTGGTAAAACCACACTAATCGCTCCTAAAATAAATGATATAATTCCAAATATAATAAATAATATTTTCATGTTTCCTCCTGTAGTTAGTTATACCTAACTGTTATTATCATATCTATTTAAAATAAAAAAACAAGCATTTGATTTGTTTCATCCATGAAACAAAATGCTGTTTTTTTCATGTTTTATAATACTTTTTCGTGTTTCATCAATGAAACAGTATTTTTAAAAGGGCAAGATTTTCTGGCATATGTCCTTTTAATAAATTAACCTTTAATTTAACCGTAAGAGATGTTTGCATCAATCTTTCTTCTTTTGTATAAAAGAAATTTAAATCTGTAATAGGTATATAGAAACAATCATTTTTTTCAAAACAATCATATTCCTTATCCTGAATAAGATATTTCATCGATTTTAATTTAGAAGAAATCGTAATTCTTTCTTTTAATAATTCTTTTTTCATTTCAATTGGTTGAAATACAAGAAATCCTTGATGTTGTTCTATTAAAAGATAGGCTGGATGTTCAAAGCCTCGATTAGCCATTGAATGAACATTTGCATCTTTATAATGAAATAATGTAAAAGAAAAATTATATTTACCTGGTTCTAAATGATGTTCTAAATAATGTCCCGAAAATTCTACAAGGTCTCCTAGTTGATCAAAAACTTTATTAAAATGAATACGACTACAAATGCGTTCAATGGTTTCATCATTAAGTGTCGTATAGAGTTTGATAGCTTCTTGACGAGCCTCTTCTTCATTTAGGTGACTTGTTTCTTGTAGCCAATAGGTTAGATTCTTTATTTTTTCTTGAATTTTTTCAATATATTCTTGTCCTTTTTTTGAAAGCTGACATTTACCTTTATTTAAAGTTAATCCTTGTTCATAAAAAGTATTGATCATTCTTGACATTGTTGCTTTTGAAACATTCATTTTTTTAGCTAGTAATGTGACTATTATTTTTTTATTTTCATTCATTAATAATAAGCTTTTTATTTTTTCTGTTGTCATTTTAATCCCTCATATTGTAAATTAGCATAAGCTAACTAATATGTCAATGTTAATGATATTAACATTTAAAGCTCTTACATTTTTGGGGATTTGTTAATGGAATTCAAAGTGACATCTAAACACTTTATCTTTTTTATCATTCATTCTATGATATACCTGCATTAAGAAAGAGGGAATAAAATATGAGTATCAATGAAATCAATGAACAAGCAAAACAATCTTTAAGAAAATATTTTAAGGACAGTCAAGACATCCAACATGATGATGACACTAAAAAACAATTAACAATCGAAGAAATGTATCAATCAGTTGATGATGAAATCAAAGAACAAGAAAAGAAATTAGAAGAATTACATCAAATGCGTCATGCATTACAACATAACGCTAAAGAAGCTTATGAAGCGGTTTATGGGAAAACTGAAGCAGCAGCAGAAGTAAAACATACGACTGTTGAAGAAATGGAAAAAGAACTTCATGAAAATGTTGAACATCAAATGGAATATGTCAATGAATTAAAAAATAAATCTTTAAAAAAATAGGTCAACTCGACCTATTTTTCATTTATATATTCATCTTCACTTTGACGATCATCCACGTAAGAAGCAACTACGATTTTCGTTTCTAGATTCTTTTTATAATCATGCGAAAAGACACCTGCATATAAAATATCAAATAAATATTTAAGAGAGGTTGTAGATGCAAAATCTCCTATTTTTATATGTAACATTTCTCTAGAAGAAAGAAAAAGGTGTGCATCAGCAAGTCTAGAAATAGAATTTTCTGCCATACAAGTAATTGAAATAAATGGAATATTTCTTTTATGATAAATTTCTGCAACTTCCACCATTTCTTTAGTTTGTCCTGAATAAGAAATAATGATTGCACAATGTTTTTCACCAGCAAGACAGGCACTTCTTTTTTGTCCGGTAATTTGATCAATAACATGAACATTTCTTCCAATATCTGCCATCATTGTTTGAAAACACTTTGCTAGAAGAATACGATCCAAAATACCATAGACATCAATTATTTCTGCTTTTTCAAGTATTCTGATGGCCTGTTGTAATTCATCATGCTGGTTAAGTTTTTCTGTATCTTGAATGGTTTCTTTTTCTAATAAAGCAAGATTTTTTGTAATTGTCATCAAATCATCACTTAATAAAAAAGGAATAGAAGCATCTACATCTGTTTCTTCTAACATATAAGAAAGTTCTTTTAAATAAGCACTTTTAAATTCATTAAAACCACTATATCCTAACTTCTTAGCAATTCTTACAAGCAAAGGTGCGCTTGTAAACGTATTCCTTGCTATTTCATTAGCAGACATTTTTTCAATATTCATTCCTTGATCAATAATATAATTAACAATTTCCTTCTCTGTTTTTGAAAAATGTGTATTTTCTATTTGATTGACAATGAGCATAAAAATCTCCTTTCTATAATTCTATTGTTTCTAAATCATTAGGAACATAAATCTTCCCACTAAAATAAGCTTTTCCTTCTTTTGTATAAAGTTCTTTACGATTTTCAATATTTTGATCTTCGCTGTGATATAAAACCACATTTTTTACTTTTAATTTTTCAGCAAGCTGACACGCATCTTTAACTGTTGAATGATGTTTTTCATAAGGATGAAAAATATCTGCTTGATCATATAAACAAAAAGCTTCATGCAATAAATAATCACTCTTTAAAGCATATTTTTCATTTTCTTCATTATAAGGTTCATCCCCACAACATGTTAATTTTCTTTCTTGATCAAGTTCCATCATAAAACCAAATTGTTTAGCTTTCGTTGAATGAATATCAAAGAAAGTCACTTTCTTACCAATAATTTCTTTCGTTTGACCATCGTTTACAACCACAAGATGTAAACGATCATGAATAAATTTTGTTTGCTTACTTTGTAAAAGCATTTGAGAAATCGTTTCTAACATCTCAATCACTTCTTGATGACCATAAATATACGCTTCTCCTTCATATTTACCAGCTACCATATTTTGACAAATCAAACGAATCATCCAAATCATCCCTAATAAATGATCAATATGTTTATGTGTGACAAAAATATGTTTTACATCTTTCCAATTGATCCCTGCTTTTTCAAGTTGATTTAAAACTGTATTGCCCCCACCAGCATCAACCATCAAATAATCATTTTCATTTTCAATGACAAAACAAGTATTATAGCACTTTGTCACAAGTGCATTTCCTGTTCCAAGCATTGTTAATTTCAAGTAAATCCCCCCTCATCCTCTTTTATTTTAGCGAAAGAATTTTTCTTTGTAAAATAAAAATAGAGCCTAAGCCCTATTTTCTCTAAATATTTTTCCAAAGACAAATCTTACGATTGGTCCAGCAAAACATAATTGTAAGAAAAATGCCATTGGGAAATTTAAAACTGTTGTTTGTAACCAAACAGCAATGATTTGACTTCCTGCATTTTTAAATAAAAGTGTTGCTGCAAATGACATACATGGACACATTAAAATAATAGATACCACTGAAATCGCAATTACTAAATGAAATGGATGATTATTTTCTAAATCAACAATTTGAAATGCTTTCTTTTTAGCTAAATGTCCAATAATGACAAAATCTAAAATAAAAGCAACGGGTCCCATAATCACTAATTCATGAAAAGCATCTAAGAATACTTGATTTGTCATACCTCCTACATTTAAGGCAATGTTATAACAAATCATAAAATAGACCATCATGAAAACCATCATAATTGTAAAAATAATTTCTTGAAATTTTGTTTTTGGCATAAAAAAACCTCCTTATGATAATGAATTGTGTTGTTCGTTATCACTCAAGGAGTGTGCGTTTCCAATATAAACCAAATATTTAAGCCGAGTGTTATTCTATTAAATAATGTTAACTAAGTCAACTATTATTTAAAAAAAGATTGACTAGAGCAACGAGTATGTCTATAATCAATTCATAGTCGTTTAGTATGATTAAGGAGGCTTTTATGTTAAATCAATTTTCAAGAACTCAATTATTATATGGAAAAGAAGCCATGGAAAAACTTAAAAACAGCCGTGTGGCCATCTTTGGTCTAGGTGGTGTCGGTGGTTATGTAGGCGAAGCGCTTGTAAGAAGTGGAATTGGCTCTTTTGATTTAATAGATGATGATAAAATTTGTCTAACAAATCTCAATCGTCAAATCATCGCTACTTTTGATACAGTTGGTCAATATAAAACAGATGTCATGAAAGAAAGGATGTTAAAAATCAACCCAAAAGTCAACGTTCAAACACACCAATGCTTCTTTTTACCTGAAAATGCAAATGATTTTTCATTTGAAGATTATGATTATATTATAGATGCAGTTGATACAGTTTCTGCAAAAATCGAACTTGTTTTAAAAGCCCAAGAACACAATATTCCCATTATTTCAAGTATGGGAGCTGGAAATAAAGTTGATCCTACCCAATTTAAAATCACAGATATTTATAAAACTAAAGTATGTCCTCTAGCAAAAGTCATGCGTAGAGAACTTAAAAAAAGACATGTTAAAAAATTAAAAGTTGTTTATTCTGAAGAAAAACCAATTCGCCCAATTGATGATTTATCAATTAGTTGCCAAACACATTGTGTATGCCCACCAGGAACCAAAAGAAAATGTACTACCAGAAGAGATATTCCTGGAAGTAATGCCTTTGTTCCTTCTACCGTAGGATTAATTATTGCAAGTGAGGTTATTAAAGATTTAACTTCAAAATAAAAATAGGAAGTATTGACAAATCAATACTTCCTTTTATGATTCATGAATCATCATCTTGATAATTTCTTTATTTGTTTCCTTCATTCCTTCTCTACCTAATCGCCCAACACTTTGAATCGTTGCCTCAACATCTTCCATCACAAGTCCGTCCCCTGATTTAAATTCTTGTCCATTTTTGTACATATGATAGCCTAAAATAGCCGCATCAATACTAGAAGCAATTTTTGCTGCACAAGAAGCTTTGGCACCATCGCAAACAATTCCTGAAACATTCGCAAGTGTATTAACAATTGTATGAATGATAGCTTGATAATCTTCATCGTATAAATAAGCAATCCCTGCACCAGCTCCAGTAGCGGCACTTACTGCCCCACAGTAAGCTGATAAAGTTCCAATACCACTTTTTTCATGAATCGCCACAAGGTTAGATAGAGCTAACGCTCTAAACATTTTTTCTTTTGAAACCTTTAATTCTTGAGCATAGATAATAACAGGTAAAGAACATGTCATACCTTGATTACCACTCCCCGAATTAATAACAACAGGCAATTCGCAGCCATTCATTCTTGCATCACTACCAGCTGCAGCATAAGCCTTCGCTTTATTTTTTACATCATTGCCAAAAGATTTTAAAAGAACTTTTCCAATATTAGCTCCATAATTATCATTTAAACCTGCACAAGCTATCGCATAATTATAATCTAGTTGTCTTTCTAAAATTTCTTGAATATCGCTCAAATCAACAGTCGTTATAAAATCATAAATATCTTTTATATCTAATAATGAGCGATCTGCTTTTTCCTTTTTTATAATACTTTTCTCTTTTTGAAGTATTTTTCCATTTTTTTCTATACAAACAACATGCATATGAGAATCACTTATTCTCACTTTTACATACTCTTTTTTATTCCAAACCGTTATTATGTAATCAAATACTTTTGAACTCTCCAAAAAATGTTCTTCAAAATCTACTTTTTCTATATATTGATCAATTTCTTTCTTTGTTTTTTCATCAATTTGACTTAATACTTCTAAATATTGATCAGCATTGCCTCCTATGATTCCAGCACAAACAGCTGCTTTAATTCCTTTTAAATGATGTGTATGAGGAACAATAACACTCTTTACATTTTTTATAATACTTCCACTTGCTTCTACAACAATTTTTGTAGGTAGATGATTTAATACTTTTCTAGCAAGGCTGGCTCCATACGCTAATGAAATCGGCTCTGTACATCCCATAGCAGGAATCAATTCTTCTTTTAATATTTGAACATACGTTTGATATTTTTGTTCTGTCTTTTTCATGTAAATACTCCTTGATTAATTGATAACTCTAGTTTAATATGAATGTGTTATCAAGTAAATTAAATGATTTTAATAGATATGTTTAATTTTTTTAATAGGAGACTCTTATGGAAATACAAGAACTTATTTCATTTACAACAATTGTTCAACAAGGCAGTTTTTCAAAAGCTTCTAAAAAGTTAGATTATTGTCAAGGATCCATCACCGTTCATATTAAAAATCTTGAAAGAGAACTGGGTGTGCAATTGTTTGATCGTTTAGGTAAAAAGGTAACTCTTACAAATCATGGTAAAACTTTTTATCAACATTGTTTAAAAATACTCGATGATATTTCATGTGCAAAAGAAGCTATTAACCCTTCTTTAGAACTTAATGGTCATCTTACAATTGGAACGATTGATTCATTATGTTCTTCCATAGTTCCTCGGCTTATTTGTAAATATCATCAATACCATCCTCATGTATCTGTTTCGATTACAACAGATACAATTGAAGGACTTTTAAAAATGCTTAAAAATAATGATATTGATTTTGCATACTTAGTTGATCAACAGCTTTTAGATACAGATTGGCTAAAAATATATCAATCTAAAGAAGAAGTTACTTTTGTAGCATCATGTCATCATCCAATTTGCAAAATTAAACAACCAACAATTCAAGATATCCTAGCTTATCCTATTATTTTAACAGAAAAAGATGCCAGTTATCGTCGCCTTCTCGAAGAAAGGCTTCATGAAGACCATTTAGAAATCAAACCTTTTATTCAATCTAAAAATACAGATTTACTTTTAGAACTATTGAAACTTGATCAATATATCAGTTTTTTACCAAAATATATTTTAGAAAATGATTTAAAAAATAAAAAAATCATTCAAATTAATATTCCTGATTACCAAATTGATGTCTATCGTCAACTTCTCTGCCATAAAAACAAATGGCTTTCTCATGAAATGAAGGCATTCTTTCAATTAATAAAAGAAAAACATTAAAAAAGAATTGCATTCGCAATTCTTTTTTATAACTCTTCTCCGTTAGACTGACATACTTTTTGATACCAGTAGAAAGAATCTTTACGTGCACGGTGTAAATCACCATTTCCATCATCATCCATATCTACATAAATAAATCCATAACGTTTTCTCATTTCACCAGTTCCTGCTGAAACCACATCGATACATCCCCAAGGCATATATCCCATTAAATCAACACCATCTTCATCGACTGCTTTTTTCATTTCAATGATATGTTGTTTCATATAATCAATACGATAAGGATCATGAATTGAACCATCTTCTTCAACATTATCAATAGCTCCTAAACCATTTTCAACGATCCATAGTGGTTTATGATAACGATCCCATAATTCATTTAATACAATACGAAGACCAACTGGATCAATTTGCCATCCCCAATCATTTGCTTTTAAATAAGGGTTTTTAACAGCACTTTCTAAGTTAGAAGCTGTTCTTTTAGCATCTACGTTTACAGTCGCAACACTTGTTGAATAGTAAGAGAATCCAATATAATCTACTGTACCTTCTTTTAATGTTTCAAGATCACCATCTTCCATTTTTACTTCAATACCAGCATTTTTATATTCAATAAGTTTCCATTCTGGATAGAATCCTTTATTTTGAACATCTGTATAGAATGTACGTAATCTTTTTTCAGTAATACGTTTCCACATATTTTCTGGATTACAATCTTCTGGATAAATTTCTGAATAATTGATCATCATCCCAATTTGAAATTCTGGATTGATTTCATGCCCACGAATTACTGTTTTTGCTGCAGCAACAAGCATATGATGAACAGCTTGTGCAACTTTATCTGGTCTAGATAAAGCTTCTGTAATTCCTAAGTTTGTGTAATCTTTACAGAAATTGATTTCATTAAATGTTAACCAATATTTAACTTTATTTTTATAACGATTGAAAATCGTTTCTACATAGTTCATATAGAAATCAATTGTTTTTCTATTATACCAACCATCATATTCTGTTGCTAAATGAAGTGGTAAATCAAAATGTACAATTGTTACTTGTGGTTCAATACCATATTTTAACATTTCATCAAAAACATCATCATAGAATTTTAAACCTTCTTCATTAGGTTCTTTTTCATCCCCATTTGGAAAAATTCTTGTCCAGTTAATAGACATACGGAATGATTTAAATCCCATTTCTGCAAATAATGCAATATCTTCTTTATAATGATGATAGAAATCAGTTGCCACATGGCTTGGATAATATGTATCTTCATCCACATATGGTACAGCACCATCAGGTACTTCAGTTCCACGACGATCAATAAATTTTGTTGATCCATCAGCAAGCTTTAAAGCCATACGTCTAGGAATATTATTTCTTCCATCTCCACCAGTGATGACATCTTGAATAGCAAGACCTTTACCACCACTTAAATATCCACCTTCATATTGGTTTGCAGCTGTTGCTCCTCCCCAAAAAAATCCTTCTTTAAATCCCATTTGAATTCCTCCTGTTTGTTCGTTACTTATTATATTCATTTTATTGTATTCGGTTTCATTTTTTCATTATTTGAAAACTCATTTTTCAAATGAAAAAGAATTCGTTATAATAGAAACATCGGTAGAGTCTAAAGTTTATGAAAACTATATAAAATCATAGGTTTCAGGACTCAATGAACGATGTGAAATCATCCAAAAAGTTATAAAACTGAATATTTCGGAATTTTCTAAACCAACGGATTATAAAAGACAATAAAAAAAGCCTGAAAAAGGCGCAATGAGGGTATCGTCTCTAGGAACATATCTTAGAGAAATGATCAGTTGGCTGTATTTGTCGGATGATAATGATGTGATATTTCAATAAGTTTAAGCCATTGATCAGGCATAAGCATATCATTATCAAATAATCCTGTGACGGGTGTTTTAAATCCTAATGATGAATGTGGTCTTAGAAAGTTAAAAAAGCATACAAAAAGAATCATGTAGCTGTTGGCACCTTCGATTTTGTCATAACCATTAGTTCCATAATAATTCTGCTTATATGTACGATTGAGCCTTTCTTCAATCTGCTTGAAAGGTCTATATTTTTTAGATGTCTCATCTTTATTTTTAACACCGATGACTTGATGAAGATCAAACTTGATATCATTGATATCAAAAAAGACCTGAGTGGCATTATAGATGGGGTTGCCATCTGTAATAAGAGTAAGGTTTTCAGGAATATTACCATTGTAATGTTTCAAACAGTCATAGATGGATCTACAGGCACATTCAGTATCACGAGTTGGATAAATCGTATGGGATGTAATAATTTTGGAATGAGGATCTGACCAAAAGAAAACATACTGATTTTTACCCCTGACTTTGATGTAAGTTTCATCCCCTGCAAGAAGTGAACCAATCTTATAAGGATAATGATCAACCATATCTTTTACAAGAGATGATACACCATTGGCATAGTTGATGACGGTCTGGTGAGAAATACGCACACCATGAATTTGTTTCATGATGAGAGCAGTTTTTCTGGCACCAAGACCATAATTGACGTAATACGTCAAAATAAGACCAAGGACTTTATGATCAAAATGGATTCTGGAAATATTAAATCCTGTATTTAAAGACTGAGATACCTTTTTAAGAGATTTCATATCAAATTTGAATTCGCGATAGTGATATCTAAGACGATACTGATTACTGGAGGTAATAAGAGAATCCCTGTCATCACTGTCTAAAACTTCTTTATTATGTTTGTAATAGGAACAGTCCTGATTCATGCAGACGTAAACAAAATAGCCATTGCGATCATGATGTAAAACAAGCTTACGTTTGCAGTGAGGACAGTAGATACCAATCTCATCTTTGATAGTCGTTTTAACGGTAAAAGTATTCTTGCAAGCCTTGCATTGATATTGACCTTTGCCTTTATTATTGTCATAAATATATTCTTTAGGAGCACCACAATAAGGGCATACACCGTCAAATGCAAAAGATTCAGGATTTCTTCGCCTGATAGGACCAATATTCTTTTTGTTGATGATGTCTTCAAAAGAAAGCTGTTCAACCAGTTCATTTTTGAATAGAGGAGGTTCATCGACCTTGAAATCAGCATAGGGGATTTGGACATCTTTGTTTTTAGAAGATTTAAGATGAGAGATTTCTTTTTTTGTAACAGGATTGATATTGTCTTCAAAGAACCTGTTGAGCCAGTCAATATGTTTAGAGGCCTCATCAAGATGATAGATAAAATCAATATTGTTCAAATGATCAGAAATAGAGTCAGAAATCCTGTTTAAGATGTTCAGAGGCTGAAAATATTGAGAGAATTTAAAATTTTGTTTAGAAAAAGATTCAATAGAATCAATTAAATGTGTTATACTTTGCATGATGAAATATCCTTTCGTTAGATTATTGTTAGCGCAAAAAAGTATAACATAGGAATTTCATCTTTTTTAGTATAAAACGAAAAAAAGATGATTACTAAGATATACTCAGTAATCATTTTACTGTTTATATAGATAAATTGGAGGGTAGTGTATTTACGCTATTTAATATAGATTTTTGACACTACCGAAACATCTTGGAGGAATCTTTATGAAATTACATCAATTACAATATTTTCAATGCCTTGCTCACTACTTACATTATCGTAAAGCAAGCGAAGCTCTCTATATTTCTCAACCTACTCTTTCTTTTGCAATCAAAGAACTTGAAAAAGAATTAGGTGTAGATTTATTTAAAAAAGAAGGACGTACAATTACACTAACACAAGAAGGAACTACATTTTTAAATTATGTTACAAAAAGTTTTCAAATCTTAGAAGAAGGAGTTCAAGCAATTTCACCTAAACAAGCTATTCAAATTTCATCCATTCCTACTGCTATTAATAGTTTTCTAGTTCCTTTTATTATTCAATTACAAAAAGAACATCCAGAAATCAACATTCAATTTCGTAGTGAAAAAACACAAACAATTACTCAAAAAATTTTAGATAATCAATATGATTTTGGAATTTGTAGTAAAATCAATGAATCTCAATTGAAATATATTCCTTTAATTAAAAGAAAACTCGTGATTGTTTTTTCAAAAGAAAATCCTCTAGCAAAAAAGAAAGATATAGAATTAAAAGATCTCCTTAATTATCCTTTTTATACTTATCAAAAAAATATGACACTTTATGCAACTATTAAGGACCTCTTTTTAAGTCAAGGTTTGCCTTTCCATCCAAGTAATTATTTTGATGACGAAAATTCGATGATTGGACTTGTCAATGCTAATCTCGCTGTTTCTATTATGGAAGATAATGATACATTACTTTCCTATTCAAATATTGTTAAAAAGGAAATTCCTCTTCCTTATCAAAAAAGAGAAATCTATATTGTCTATCATCCTCAACACATTTCAAAGTTATCTTTGAAAATTATAGAAAAAATGCTTCATTTTCATGTTTGATAGATTTTATCTATCAAACCATAGAAATTATCAACTTGTTTTAAAGAAAGAATTTATCATAAAATTCTTATAAGAAAAGAGGAATTTTATGGAAAAGAGGCATCTTATTGATTTAAAACAATTTGAAATATTTTATTCTATTGAATATAGTTCTATTCAAGAATTAATAAAATATGGTCAAATCAAACAAATAAATAAAAATACTTTATTAATAGAAGAAGAACAAGAAAATGAAAATATTTATTTTTTATTAAAAGGGATGGCTTATCATTTTTGTCAATGTGATTTATCAACAAAAAGAATTTTGAGTGTTGATGAAAAAGGCCACTTTTTAAATGAAGATGCTCTTTATCAAGAAAAAGCTTCTTCTAGTATAGAAGTTTGTAAAAATTCTGTTTTGCTTATTATTCCTATCTTTACCATGGAAAAAATCATCTTGGATCAGCCCCTTTTTTCAAAACAAATCCAGCTTTCTTTAATGAATAAATATCAAGAAAGCCAAACTCTTTTAAAATATAATTCTTATCAAAATAGTCAAGAACGTTTAAAAGCATATCTTTACTATTTAGCTTATAAATTTGGTAAAAAACAAAATGATCAAATTGAAATCATAGGTGACTTTTCTGTTGTTTTCCTTTCTCAGTTAATTGGTGCTAAAAGAGAAACAACCTCACGTATTTTAAACCAACTTATCGATCAACATTTTCTTTTTTATCAAGACAAGCATTTCGTTTTACAAGCTCAACAAAAAAATATCTATCATTAAAACATCACCTCGTTCGAAGTGATGTTTTTGATTAGATTTCTAAATTTAAAACGTCTTTAATATGTTCGATTGGCATTTCTTTTCCAGTCCATAATTTGAAAGCTTCTGCACCTTGATAAAGCATCATTCCTTCACCATTGATTGCTTTTTTAACCCCAAATTCTCGAGCAACTCTTAAAAGTTCTGTTTCTTTAGGCGCATATACTGTATCTGCAACATAAAGATCTTTTCTTAAATAAGAAGCATCTGGTAAAATCATTTGTCCTTCTAAAGGCTTCATCCCTACCCCTGTCGCATTAACAAATAAATAAGAATCTTCAATTTCTTTTCTTAATGCTTCATGATCTGCCAGATCAAAAACTTGTGCTTTAGCTTTGGTATTTTCATTGATATTTTTACAGTTTGTAAGAGCTTGTTGGTAAAACTCATCTTGTCGATTAAAGATTGAAATTTCCGCAACACCATCAAGTGCCGCTTGAATTTCAATGGCTGTTGCTGCACCACCGGCACCTACGATTGTTATTTTTTTACCAAGAGGATCAATGCCACTTTCTTTTAATCCTCTCATAAAACCAACACCATCAGTTGTTGTTCCAGTTAAAACACCATTATCATTAATAACTGTATTGACTGCTTGACACATCTTAGCAACAGGTGTGAGATGATCTAAATATTTCACAATTGTTGTTTTATTAGGCATAGAGACATTCCATCCTCTTACCTTCATTGCTTTTAAACCTTCTACTGTTTTTTCTAAGTTATGATGATCGACTTCAAAACACATATAACAATAATCAAGTCCCAATTTAGCAAATGCTTCATTATGCATTGTTGGACTTTTAGAATGACGAATTGGATAAGCAATCAATCCAATAAGTTCTGTATGTCCTGTTACTCTTTCTGTAATTTCTGCCATTTTAATTTTCCCCCTATAACAATTCTTTTTGTTTTAATAAATGAATGATATTTCTTGCTTCTTGTGTTCCTTCAATAATACGTCTTGCTCTTTTACAATCCCCTATTTCAAGAATATCAACATTTTCTTCTTGATAATAATCTTTAAGTTGTTGATAAAGTGGATTATAAGCTTTCATACCTAGACAGATAAAACCATAATCAAATGGAATCTTACTTTCTTTTCCATCCTTTTCAACAATAAAATAATCTTCATGAACTTCTTTAAGTTTTGTCGAAGTCATTTGTGTTACATGATGTTTTTCCATCATTTCTTTTGTTTGTGATTTGGTTACAGGATCTAAATCTCGTCCAATTTGATCCATCATTTCAATAATTGTTGGAGACGCTCCTCTATTAGCAAAATACTCTGCTACATCTAAACCAACAGCACCCCCACCAACAATAACAATTTCTTTATTCGTTGCATCTTGAGGATAAAGATCAAGATGATTCATAAATTTGTCAATACTGCTTACTTTATTATTTTCTAAATCAATATTTTCTTTTAAACCTTGAATTGGTGGAAGTAAGGGTTTCGACCCAGTCGCTACCACAATAATATCTGGTTTAAAATTATCTACAAATTCGCTTGTTGCTTCAACACCTTTTAAAATAAAGAGATCATGAAGTTTTTTGGCACGATGTTCTAAATATTTTGGAAAATGAGCCACACGATATTTTTCAGGAATTTGACTAATTTGTCTTGCAAGTCCCCCAAGTTCTTTTTCTTTTTCAATCAAGAAAGTTGTACATCCTACTTCAGAAGCTGTACAAGCTGCTTCTAATCCCGCTGTTCCACCGCCAATAACCACAACATTTGTTGGTTTATTAACTTTTAATTTTTTATAAGCATCATCATAAAAAACATCTGGGTTGACTGTACAACGAATCGGTCTATTTAAGCCAATACGATGCCCTGCACAACCGATGTTACAAGAAATGCATTGACGGATTTCTTGGATTTGTCCTATTTTTACTTTATGTGGCCAACTTGGATCAGCAATTGTTTGTCTTCCCATCCCAATTAAATCTGCATCTTGTTTTTCTAAAATATCAACAGCAACTTTTGGATTTCTAATATTTCCTGTTGTCATGACAACTTGATGAGGAAAAGCTTTTTTTACTTCACTTGCCATATAGCTACGCCATCCATCAGGATAATAATTGGCATCTATTTGTTTATGAATAGAATCACTTAATCCAGCAGAAACATCAATCATATCAACTTCTTGTTCAAAATATTTAAGTAATTCTATTGAGTCTTTTAAAGTATTTCCTCCTTCTAAAAATTCATCTGCGGAAATTCTTATGATAATAGGGAATTGTGTACCTACTGCTTTCCTTACTTTTTCAACAATAATGCGTGCAAAACGTGCTCTGTTTTCATAACTTCCCCCAAATTCATCTGTTCGTTTATTTGTAAGTGGCGATAAAAATTGAGAAATCAAATAAGAATGCCCAGCATGAATTTCTACTGCATCAAAACCAATAGTTTGTGCTCTTTTAGCAGCCATTGCATAATCATCTGCAATACTATAAATTTCTTCTACCGTTAATGCACGAGGAATTGCTCCACCTTCCTTATTAGCAACAGCACTGGCAGAAACAGGTTGCATTCCAATACGACTTTCCATCGCGCTGGCTCCTGCATGATTTAATTGAATTGCTATCTTTGTTCCATATTGATGAATCGTTTCACAAAGTTTATATAGGCGAGGAATATAATTATCAGCATCTATACGAAGTTGTGTTGTTCCATTACTTCCTTCTGGATATTTCACACAAGCATTTTCTACAATTAAAAGACCATAGCCTCCTTTAGCACGTCTTTCATAATAATCCATATGTAAAAAACTCATTTCACCATTTTGTTCACCAAAGTTTGTTCCCATTGGTGTCATGACTAATCGATTATCTAAAGTCATATTTTTAATAGTGATTGGTTCAAATAATTTTTTATATTGATTCATATCATCATCCTCCATCGATTAATTCTAACAAAGAAAAAATAAGAGATAAATATAAAAAGTGTGACATATATCACAAAAAAGGTATTTCAATTTCTTTCTTGAAATACCTTTTCTAACGCTTGAATAATCACTTCATGATCTTCTATGGTCTTTATCCCGTAAAAGTAATTGTTCCAACAAATTCATCATTTTCCTAAAGAGAAAAACGTCTCCATAGATACCATAACTTTCATCATCAATCATATAATCATAAAGATGTGATTGCATACTCTCTAAAAAGACATATTATGAAGAATGTTTTATTTCATGACAAACTTTTTCTTTTCGTTTTAACCTTGACGTATTTTCTTGTTCACTGTATTCAACAATGATTTTATTTTTTATAAATAATTCTTGATGCAAAAGGTTTATCATACGCTTTAGTAGCCTCTATGATTTGTTGAATAATTTGACGGTGATATTTTGCTTAAATGTTTTAAAGCGACATTCTTCTTGTTTTAATATATCATTTTTATTTAGGTGATTTCCCTTATTTACAAAATAGTGATAATTAATCTTTCATAGTTCTTTTTTTCCTTTTTCTTTATCTTATAAATTCTTCCTACCTTTTAAAAGAGACTTTGTCTATTATGGTTTTAAGTTTCGCTTTTCTTTTGAAAATAATCATAACCACGCCTAAAAGACGTGGTATGTACTCGCCCTAGAAGGGCACGTTG
>NZ_JBKYAR010000015.1:0-65574 GCF_047023275.1 Faecalibacillus sp.
CTTCTTTCTTTTGTAAAGCTTTTTCTCTATCTTTTTTTCCTTTTTTCTCTGTTTCATCGTTTTTATCCCTTTATATCGATGTTTTTTTATCAAATGTTTTTTGGACTTTTTTAATAATTTGTTTTTTATATAGTATTTTAGACATTAAAAAAGGAAGATTTTTTATTATTTCTTCCTATTTCTTTCTATTCTATCATTTCTTTTAATATTTCCACAAATTCTTTAAACTCTTCTCTTCCTTTTTTTGTCAAATGGTACGTTGTTTGTGGTTTATCATTTATAAATTCCTTTTTCTTTTCTACAAAACCACTTTCTATTAATTTTGTTGTATGTGTTGTCATATTTCCATTTGTACATTGACATACTTTTTTCAATTGATTGAATGTTAAATCACTTACACTTAAACTTGCTATCATTTGTAATCTGATTTTAGATTCAAAAATTTTTGATGTTTCAAGAATATTTTTATTCATATGTTTCTTCCTTTATAAATAAAACAACCAATCCAAATAAAATCATTAAAAAGAATGAATATGTATTCATAATATCTAATAAATTATTCATATTTATAATGACTGTATTCAATGTGATCATTTTAATGGCTATATATTTTATTAATGTAAACATTATAACAAATATAAGTGCTAAATATGCTACATATTTATATTTTTTATCATCAAAATATCTATACAATTGATAAATCGCAATAAATGCAACAAATAAATCAAATGGAATTGTATCATACAATGATACCATAGTATTTATATCTAAATAATACGAAATTGAATTCAACATCTTAAAAAATGAAATAAGTAATGGAAAAATCATAAATCCCTTCAAAAAATCTTTTTCTTTTACAGTCATGTCCATTCTATAAACATAAAATAAATAAAACATAATCGGTATGCAAAATAAGATAATATTAGATAATCTAAAAATTTGATAATATGATTTCTTCCCAAAAAAATCTAAATATAAAGATGCTTTCATATATATAAATAATATTAAATTACTTACTACAAATAATATTAACCATCTATAAAGAACTTTTTTTATTCCTACAGCTGGTTTAGCATCATCCAAAATATATCTCGTATCCCCTATTGTTTTCTTTATGATATTCAAATGATCTTGTATCTTCTTTTCCAATGTTATCATCCTTTCTATTTTAGTATTATTTTAAGAGTTATCTTCTTTTATGTCAATTTTCTCTTTACACATCACAAAAACTATATTATTATTTGTTGTAAGAGTGCTCTTAAATAAATACTAAGTATAAATAAAGAAAGGAATTTTAAAATGAAAAAGTTAGATATATCAAATTTTCTCTACTATTTATTTTATATTATTGCATTTATTTTAATTATTAGATCATTATTTTTTAATGATAACAGTCATAGTTTTTTAGTGGGGATTATTATTATTGGTATAAATGTTTTAAGGAAAATTAGATAAATCATTTATAAGAATTCTAAAAAATTATTTATATCTATTTTCGTTTATATTATATAATTTAAAATTTCTCATATTTTAAATTAATAAATAACATTCCAGCAAATCTTTATAAACTCTCTTATTTAATTCTTTTATAAAAACATAAAGAGTCAATTCTAACAAAATTGACTCTTTTATGCTTTTATTATACTTTACCTATTAAATAATCATTAAGATTTATACCTTGTTTCATTGCATAAAGAATATTATATGGATCATCAATATGTTCTACTTTCTTTTCTACAATTGTCGCAATATATCTTGCATCATCATTTAAAATCATTGGCCAATAGAAATAGAATGTTTGTCCATCTTTAAATGTGAATTTAAAATCAGAAACATAAGCTTCATAAGCCAATGGACTTCCTATACTCATATAATTTTTCTTAGCAATCACTTCAAGCTTTTCAATATCTTCATATAAACATTTATGCATAAATTGATGCTTTTTATTAAAAACAATTGCAAAGAAATATTTAAAATTACTCATTGGTCCATGAAATTGATAATAGTAAATCCCATCACTTAAAAACTCTACAGATTGATTAAGCGTATTATCTAACATCATTGCTGATGTTTGTTTGAAAGAAAATGCTATCATTAACATAAATGTGCCTATAAAAAATAATACACCCACTAAAATTCTCATATTACCTAAATCATAAGGCATTCTAGCAAATGACACAGCAACTACAATAGCTCCTATAAAAGTAATAATTAATTGTCTTCTTGCAAGTTCTGGTGTAAGTTTTCTTCCTAATGAAACTGTTGATGTAGTTTTTTGAAAACCTAATCCCATTTTATTATTATTTTTTTTAATTTCACTTAATTCTTCTATTAAAGGTAGATCTTTATCATAATAATCATCTATTGTATCTTTGATTTCATTCATACTTTCTATTTGTTTTTGCATATTCACTTGATTAATTTTTAAACAATGCCTAAAATCTAATTCACCTTCCAATATTGCTTTGATATCATCAACAGAAATTTGAAGATTTCTCAAAAATTTAATAATTTTCAACTTTTGAACTGTTTCATCATCATAATCACGATAACCATTTTCTTCCCTCTTAGGTTGAATAAGCCCCTCCTTTTCATAATATCGAATTGTATACTTTGAAAGGCCTATTTCTTTTTCTAATTCATTTGTTTTCATATTGCCTTTCCTCCTTTCAACATCATTGAACACTATGGAGTGGCTCCACAGTCAATACTTATTGTAAAATAATTTAATAAAATACTCTATTTACATAAATTTAATAACAATCTCTTTAAATTTTCTTTGTCACATATCTTTTACTTCTTTTATATTTTAAACAATACACTTATCTTATTAACATTCAATAAGAATAGTATTTATCTAATTATACATTAGAATTGTTGTTTTTTTATCGTTTTACAAAATATTCTCTATAAAAGAAAAAATTCGTAAATCAAAATTGATTTACGAATCAAAGAACAAAAAAGGGCTTCTTCTATCTTGAAACCCTTTTTTATTTAGCAAATTTTTCGCTAGATTAAGCTAATTCAGCAAAATATTTAATAGTTCTAACCATGTTAGAAGTATATGAGTTTTCGTTGTCATACCAAGCAACTGTTTGAACTTCAGTAGTTCCGTTGTCTAATGGTTTAACCATAGTTTGAGTTGCATCGAATAATGATCCGTAAGTGATTCCTACGATATCAGAAGATACTAATGGTTCTTCAGTATATCCGAATGATGGAGTAGTTGCTGCTTTCATAGCTGCATTTACTTCTTCAACTGTAACTTCACCTTCAACAACTGAAGTTAAGATAGTTGTAGATCCAGTTGGAACTGGTACACGTTGTGCAGAACCAATTAATTTACCATTTAATTCTGGGATTACTAATCCGATTGCTTTTGCAGCACCTGTTGAGTTAGGAACGATGTTAACTGCAGCTGCACGAGCTCTTCTTAAGTCACCTTTTCTATGAGGTCCGTCTAATACCATTTGGTCTCCAGTGTAAGCATGAACTGTTAACATGATACCAGATTTGATTGGTGCTAATTTATTTAAAGCGTTAGCCATTGGTGCTAAACAGTTAGTTGTACATGAAGCTGCTGAGATGATAGTGTCAGAAGCTTTTAAAGTACCTTCGTTTACACCGAATACGATTGTTGGTAAGTCATTTCCAGCAGGTGCTGAGATAACAACTTTTTTAGCTCCAGCATCGATATGAGCTTGAGATTTAGCTTTAGATACATAGAATCCAGTACATTCTAATACTACGTCTACACCGATTTCTCCCCATGGTAATTCAGCTGCGTTAGCTTTAGCGTAGATTTTGATTTCTTTTCCATCAACTGTGATTGAATCTTCACCAGCTTCTACTGTATCAGCTAATGCATATTTACCTTGTGCTGAATCATATTTTAATAAGTGTGCTAACATTTTAGGATTAGTTAAATCGTTGATTGCTACAACTTCATATCCTTCTGCATTAAACATTTGTCTGAATGCTAGACGTCCGATACGTCCAAATCCGTTAATTGCTACTTTTACTGCCATTTTATTAATATTCCTCCTTGTAAATAGCTTTTATGCCATTATTATAAGTCAAAAACTTCACAAAAGCAACTATTACAACGTTGATTTCTTGTATAAGATGCATTAATTTTTCCTTTATTTTTCTAATAATTCCCATTCTATCGTATCGTTAGCGCTTACACTTTTTTTGACCTTTTTTTAAAAAAATTTTATTAATTTTTACAAATTAAATAACCTAAGAATATTTTCTTAAATACCTTTCTATAATTACATATGGAGGTTATTTTATGCATCTAATACCAACCGTTATAGAAAAAGATAAAAATCATCAATATGCTTATGATATTTATTCTAAACTGTTAGAAGAAAGAATTATTCTTCTAACAGGAACAATTGACGATGCCATGGCTAGTTCAATTATTGGCCAATTGCTTTATCTAGAAGCGCAAGATAATAAAAGCGATATTTACATGTATATCAACTCTCCTGGAGGTAGTGTTTCTGCAGGACTTGCTATTTTTGATACAATGAATTTTGTTTCATGTGATGTCAGTACAATTTGTTGTGGCATGGCCGCTAGTATGGCTTCTATTCTTTTAAGTGCAGGTACTCATGGAAAAAGGTGTGCCTTAAAAAATAGCGAAATTATGATTCATCAACCACTTGCTTCTTTAGAAGGACAAGCAAGTGATATTGAAATTAACGCTAAAAGAATCTGCAAACAAAAGAAAAAGCTTTTCCTTATTTTAAGTGAAAATTCTAAACAATCTTTAGAAAAAATTACTCACGACTGTGATCGTGACTACTATCTAGATCCTATAGAAGCCTTAGAATACGGTCTCATTGATGAAATTATTTAGGGGATCTTATATCCCTTTTTTTACATAAATAAAGACAAATACCACTTAAAATACCTAAAATAAAATAACCATTCATGTTTGTATGATCACCAGTCTTAACTACTTGAATAATCGGTTGATCATACATAATTACCTTTTGTACTTGTCCTGTATTTTTAATAACAAATTCAACTTTTTCACTTTTTTCATAACCATTTGGTGCAAGAGTTTCCTCTAATATATATTTTTTTCCTACTTCCAAATGACTTATACGATGTTCTTGACTAGTAGAAATCCAAGAATCAACAATTTCACCCTTTTCATTTTTTACTTGTAAATGAGCTCCTGCTAATTCTTTTTTGTTTGTAATATCTTTTTTAGAAATATCCACTTTAATATCTTCATCTACTACTTTTAAAACAATATCTTTATCACCAATTTCAAACACTTGTTCTTTAAAAGTTGCATAACCTTTAGGAGTCAAAGTTTCTCTAAGAATATATTTTTCTCCGTTATTTAAACCTTGAACTAAATGAGCTGTTTCATTTCCTTGAATATCTATACAATAATAAGCTACATCTTCATCATCTTTTAACATCAAAAAATAATCATCAGATTTTAATTGTGGTACAATGCGATACTCCTCACCATCTTCATTTTCACCTTCACAAATTTCTCTTTTTAACATTTTCTTTTTCATATCATTATCGATATCAATAAGATGTTGTCCTGTTATCCATTGATCAACTCTATTTTTTGTCTTTGTAGAAGCAACTGTAAGTTGTGCACCTTTCAATAAACTACCATCTTCTTTTTGTTTATAAACTTTTACCATTGAATTTACCATTTCCACTTTTTGATTTTCTTTTTCATAAGAAACAGTAAAAGTAATATCATTTGTTAGTGTAAAACCTAATGGTGCTAAATCTTCATGTAAAGTATATGTTTTTCCTTCTTCTAAACCACTTACATGATGTGCTTTTCCATCACTAAACCATTGTTCTAAAACATTTCCATTTTCATCTATAACTTGTAATAAAGCACCTGCTATTTCTTCACCACCTAAAGATATTTTAGAAACAGTCATCACTTTATCTTTCATATTCACTTTTTGAATTTTTCCATCCTCATTGATTTTAAATTCAATCTTAGATGCTTTAACATAACCAGCCGGACTAGTATCTTCATTTAAATAATACGTTTTACCACTTTCTAAACCATCTATTTCATGGGCTTTATCAGATGAAACCCATTCATCTATAAGAGCCCCTTCTTGATTAGTAACAGACATCTTGGCACCAATAACTTCTTGATCCCCTGTAACATCTGTTTTAGTAAAGATTGTTTTTGTTATTTGGTTAGTTTGTTCATGTGATTTTGTATAAATAGTTGTAGTGTAATCTTTTTGCGTAATAGAAAATTCATACGGTGTATCATCTAGCACATAACCACTTGGACATTCAACTTCTACTACTTGATATTTTCCTAAAGGAATTCCTGTAACCTCTAATTGTCCATTTTCATCTATAGACATAATTCCTTTTTCATTAATTGTTCCTTTTGATACGTCAACACCATTTGAATAAGTCATTGTTTGACCATCATTTGTATCAATAATACATTTTCCACTTCCTAAAGTAATTTTATCTCCTTTAGAATATAATTTTTTTAAAGATACTGTATCAAAAATATCATCCGCTGCTACAATTTGATATTTTGTTTTTGTAATATCTTTATCTGCAAGATCTATAGCTCCTTGTTGAGCATTTTCAAGCTTCTTTTGAAGCTTTAATGTTCCTGTTGGTCTTAATGTATTTACAACAATTTTCTTTGTTGTTTGATCTTTTACAATTGTAACTTGCCATTTAGCAATAGCCGGTGCATAATGATCATCACATTCAATTTCAGTAAGTGAATACGTTCCTACTGGTAAATAATCAATTAATAATTCATAGTCACCATTTTCATCCTTTGTTACTTCAAAAGTTTCATCATACCCACTATAAGATGTTGAAATTAATCTAAACTTTGAATTTTTTTGAAATTGAGATGTATTATCAACTTTAGAAAGACGTAATGCTCCAAAATCAAGCCAATCAACTTCATATTTTAAAATATTTCCATCAGGATCTAAATTCCATGAACCCTCTGTTTGTGTTCCATCCGCACCATCTTTAATAGCTAATGCTGTAAACATTTCACACCCTTTTCCAGCAATATTTCCTGATTTATAATTTTTAGGACTATTTTTACAAGGTGCTGTTAAATAAAAACTTTCTCCACCATTAACATGTGCTACACCACCTGTTTGTTCGGTCCCCTTTGTTACATTATGCAATGTCACATGATCTTGTAAAGATACATTAATTGTAGCGTGACTTGTTCCTTCTAATTTAACAATATTTGTTTTTTGAAGTTTATTTTCTTTATCAAACTCTGCTTTAAAAAAAGCTGTCATACCACCATCTTGACTTGGATTAAAATAAGCATATCCAATATCAGGTTGATCCATAATCCAATGATAACCCCATAAAATGTTATCACCATAGCCACCATTACCATCAGAATTTGGCCATTTTGTATTAAAATCTTTTAAATTCAATCCCATTAAATCTCCTGCATATGCATAAGAAAGCCAAATATGTGTAAACAAATAAGCCCCGTCATCAAAATTACCATACTGATCACCAAAATCATCTGGTACACAAGCCTTTAATTCAGCTGCGTACATTTCTTTAGATGCTTGATTGTATCCTGGACCACCAAAACCATAATAAAGAATTTTTCTTACAGCTTCATTATTTTCAATCACCTGTGCTGGATATTTACCAACAGATGGTGATTTTTTACTTGATTCTAAACAATAAGCATATTTATCATCATATTTACACATATAAGTTGACCATCTTTTAGTACTTCCTATTTTAGATGACCACCACCAAGGATAATTAATTTCTTTAATTCTCGTAAACTCATGTGGTGTACTATTATCCCATGCTTCTACATTATTTGTATACTTTTGTAAAAAGCACATTGATAAAACAAGCATGATTACCGCAAATAATTTTACTGCTTTATCAAATATTTTTCTTTTCTTCATTTTCCTATTCCTCCATTTATTTAATTTTAATCATAAAAAAAGACAATCTTACGATTGCCTATGGACCTAAAATCCATTTATATACATATATTTTCATCTTCTATATCCTTTCTAAATAAAAAAAGCATCCCTAAGCATGCTTTAATACACAAAAAAACCGCTTATTAAGCGGTTTAAAGAATTAGTTAATTCTTTCAATAGTATAGCCATTTTCTTTAAATTTTTCGACAATAGCTTGAATATGAGCTTCACCATTAGTTTCACAAGTTACTCTTAATTCTACTTCAGAGAAACGAGCAAAGTTCTTAAATTGGTTATGTTCAACTCCAATAACATTTGCATTACATTCATTAAGTAAATGAGAAACAATTTCTAATTGTCCTGGAATATCTGGTAATTGTACTGAGAATGTTAAAATTCTTCCTCTTGAAATAAGTCCCTTATTGATCATTGAAGAAATTGTCATAACATCCATATTTCCACCTGAAATAAGTGAAACAACTTTTTTACGTTTACAATGTAATTTCTTTAAAGCTGCAAGTGATAAAATACCTGATCCTTCAGCAATTAATTTATGTTTTTCAACAAGTAATAAGAAAGCTTCCATAAGTTCATAATCACTTACAGTCACAATTTCATCAACATATTTTTTAATATATTCAAATGGAGTTTCTCCAATTTGTTTAACTGCTGTCCCATCAGCAATTGTACTTACTTCAGTTAATTTAACAAGTTGATCATCTTCTACTGCAGCAAGAGCACTCGCTGCACCTTCTGGTTCAACACCAACGATTTTAACAGATGGATTGATTTGTTTTGCTGCACAAGCAATACCTGAAATTAATCCTCCACCACCAATTGGTACTAAAATATAATCAACATCTGGTAATTCTTCCATGATTTCTAAAGCGATTGTTCCTTGTCCTTCCATAACATCTTCATCATCAAAAGGATGAACAAAAGTATATCCTTCGCTTTTTTGTAATTCTACAGCTTTTTCATAAGCTTCATCATAGGCTTCACCATATAATACAACATCTGCTCCATGTGCTTTTGTAGCATCAACTTTAATTAATGGTGTATGTGCTGGCATACAAATTGTTGCTTTGACCCCTAATTTTTTTGCTGCATAAGCAACACCTTGTGCATGATTTCCAGCTGAAGAAGCAATTAAACCCTTTTTCTTTGCTTCATCATCTAATTTCATAATTTTATTGTAAGCACCTCTAATTTTGAATGCTCCTGTTTTTTGTAAGTTTTCAGGTTTGATATAAACATCATTTCCACATTCTTCAGAAAAGGCATCACTATGTATTAAATGAGTTGGTAAAATCACTTCATCAACTCTTTTTTTAGCCGCTTTAAAATCTTCTAATTTTAACATTTAAATTCCCTCCGTCTAAGTATCATAATTATATCACTATTCTTTGATAAAACAATTATTTTGTTTTAATTTGATTCGTGCTTTCATCATAATAATAGTCGTTTTCTACTAGTCTTTTCATAAAATCAGTTTCATCTAAATCATAAATAGAAAGAACATGAGATAATTGCATATCATCATCTCTTAATTTCATATTAATCATACTTACTAACATATGGATATCTTTTGGCATTTTTCTAACTCCTTTATTAATTCTATTTTGAGACATTACTATTATACATGATTTTTTGATGTTTTTTATCTCAAATTTGTCTCAAAAGTTATTCACATTTAAAATTGTATAAAATCGATTATTTTTTATCATATTAATTATTTCTTATTGATTTTTTATAAATCATATAATATACTGTAAGCAAGTTAAAGGCAAAGACAAGGAGAGTAGTATTTTTACGAAACAACAGCGAGCTAGTAGATGGTGAAAGACTAGCAGTGAACAAAAATATGAAGAACACCTTCGAGCTGTCTACCGAAAGCAATGCAAGTAGGCTAGAACGTTTCTAGTTATGTTACAACTAGCGGGTATCGAGTACTCTTAGAAGTATTTTCCGTACCATGTATATCTTTGGATTTATATGTTACACGATACTCGCACACTATGTGCGTTTTTTAATTATAAGGGGGATATTAAAATGTGTGGTTTTTTAGTCGTTGGAAGTGAAGAATTTGAATTACAGGTTTTCCAAAAAGCTTTAGATAAAGCAGCGTATCGTGGACCTGATTATCAACATGTCTCAATTGATCATGGGATAACATGGGGATTTAATCGTTTATCAATTATGGATTTATCAACAAATGGAAATCAACCTTTTGTTTATAAAGATTATACACTTGTATGTAATGGAGAAATATATAACTATCCAGCATTAAAAACAAAACTTGAAAGTAGCTATACTTTTAAATCTGGAAGTGACTGTGAAGTTTTGATTCCATTATATGAACAATATGGACTTGAAATTTTATGTAAATATTTAGATGCTGAATTTGCTCTTGTTTTATACGATAACAAAACAAAACAATTAATGGCAGCAAGAGACCCTATGGGAATTAGACCTATGTTTTATGGTTACAGTAAAAAAGAACATCAAATTTGTTTTGCATCTGAAGCAAAGGCACTTTTTGATTTATGTGATGATATTATGCCTTTTCCACCAGGACATTATTATTTAGATGGTCAATTTGTTTGTTATAATGATTTAAGTGATCCTAAAACAATCGTTGATGATGACTTAGAAACAATTGCTGGAAAATTAAAAACAAAACTTGAAAAAGCGGTAGAAAAAAGATTTATGTCTGATGCACCTATCGGTTATTTATTAAGTGGTGGATTAGATTCTTCTTTAGTATGTGCCATTGGACAAAAATTATCAGATAAACCTATTCGTACTTTCGCTATCGGTATGGAAAGTGATCCAATTGATTTAAAATATGCAAAACAAGTTGCTGATTATTTAGGAACAGAACATACAGAAGTTATTATGAATAAGGAAGATCTCTATCAACATTTAAAAGAAGTCATTTATCATCTTGAAACTTTTGATATTACAACAATTCGTGCGAGTATGGCTATGTATATTTTATGTAAATATATTCATCAAAATACTGATATTAAAGTTATTATGACTGGTGAAGTTTCAGATGAATTATTTGGTTATAAATATACTGACTTTGCGCCTAACGCTAAAGCTTTCCAAGAAGAAGCAAGTAAAAGAATTAAAGAGCTTTATATGTATGATGTTTTAAGAGCTGATCGTTGTATTTCTGCTCATGCTCTTGAAGGACGTGTTCCTTTTGCAGATCTTGATTTTGTTGATTATTCTATGTCTATTGATCCTGCAAAAAAAATGAATGTTTATAATAAAGGTAAATATTTATTAAGACATGCTTTTGAAGGTACTGATTATTTACCACACGATATTTTATTTAGAGAAAAAGCTGCTTTTTCAGATGCTGTTGGTCATTCAATGGTTGATTATTTAAAAGAATTAGCTGAAGATAAATACAGTGATGAAGATGTTTTAAACGCTAAAGATAAATATTCATATTGTACACCTTTTACTAAAGAATCATTAATGTACAGAGATATTTTTGAATCATTCTTCCCACAACAAGGAAAATGGATCAAAGATTTCTGGATGCCAAATAAAGAATGGGAAAACTGTGATGTTGATGATCCAAGTGCTCGTGTACTTAAAAACTATGGAGATTCTGGAAAATAAAAACAAAGCAATGCTAGATGTTTATTCTAGTATTGCTTTTTCTTCATTTATTTTATTTTCAATCAATATCTTTTCTAATTCTCTTAAAAAGAATTGTGAAGTTTTATAATCTCTTTTTTTAGGACCTTTTACATGTTTATTTTGCTTTCTAGAAAGATGTCCTAAATAACGAGAAGTCAACAAATTATTAATATTATCCTCTGTAATTTTCTTTCCTGAAACATGAAGTACCGTTACATTTTTAAGCAAAGCTAAACTTGCAAGTCCATAGTCTTGACTAATCAACAAATCTCCTTCTTGCAAATAAGAAAGAATCATCTGATCAACACTATCTTTTCCAACTTCACACATAATAATTTGAATTCTTTCATCTTCAATAACATGAGCAAAATCAATAAACAATAAAACTTCTATTCCATAATGTAAAGCCAATTCAATCACTTCTTGACGATTTGGACAAGCATCTCCATCTATTAATAAACGCATAAGCCACTTCCAATAAGTACCAACATTGCAATAACTCCACCTACAAAACCACCTAAATGACCTGTCTTAGAAACATTTCTATCAGCAAGTGTGAAAACTACATTAATTGCAATAACAGCCATAAAATTTTTCAAAATCAATAAATAAACACCTTTAAAAACAATTCCTAGTGTTACAATAGCACCAAAAAAGCCATATACAATTCCACTAGCCCCTAAAGTAATTGTATTTTGATAACGCCCATCTTTTTTTGACACAAAATAAGTCACAAGATAAGAGAAAATTCCCGATACGACAACTAAATAAATATACTCAAAACTTCCTAAAAAAGGTTCAAAGAAAGTCCCACCTAAATAATAAAGCGCATAACAGTTCATAAAAATATGTGCTAAATCAACATGTACAAAATTAGCTGTTAAAAAGCGCCAATATTCTTGTTTATATTCTATTTTAGGTAAATAAAATGCCCCATATTTAATAGCTAAAGCTGATTTTTCATCTGAATGATCTATAAGATTAATAATCACAAAAATAGCTATACAAATCAAAATGATTGCTAAAGTTATACTCATTTTTTCTTCTCACTTTCATTTTTAATTACTTCTACTTTTCTAGTTCTTTGAATATTATTTCCTTGACTATTTGTTATTGAATAAATAATTTCATATGTACCAACTTCTTGTGTATTGACTGTATTTTTCAAAATTCTAATACTATGTGTAATATCATTTCCATTACCATCACTGGCACTTACACCTTCCATAATATCAAAATGTGTTCCCTGTACAATTTCAACATCATCAATACCTTCAAGAGTTGGATGATTTCCTAAACTTCCCACAACAATTTTAGCTCTTAACTTAGAGGCTTGGTTACCTGCAGCATCTTCTACTACAATATTGACAATATAAGAACCTTTTTTACTAAATTTTAAAGATTCTTTCTTACTACCATCTTCTTCTAAAAAGTAAGCAACTGTAGCAGATTGATCTTCAACTTTATCTATTAAATTTAATGCTGAAATTGTTTCATTAACATTTACGTTAAAAACAACTTGTTTTAAAGTAAAAACTGGTTTTGTTGTATCTTTTATTCTAATATAAAATGGAAATTCTTCACCTGCATAAGAAGCAGATACTTTATATAATCCAATTTCATTTTTTAAATTAGAAAAATTTAATTGAACTTCACTAATAACACTTTCATTAGCATTTACATAATCTGCAGGATTATTAGAAATAGGTGTTCCATATTCATACACAAACGTATCTCTTTTTAAAGTAACTGGTGTTATTCTAAAGGCAAAAACCGTAAGTAAAGTACTTACAACAATAAAGAATGTTAAAACAATACCGATTATTTTTTTCTTCATTGTTATCACCTCTTTCTACTCCATTATACCATCTGATTATGTCCTTTTTGTGAAAAGTACCATACTTTTGACAATATATTATTCCTTCATCAAAAAAAAAGCAACACAAATTAATCATCCCGAAAAAAAATCACAAAAAAAGGATAAGAGCATCTCTTATCCTAATCTTTCTAATACTTTTTCTTTACCTAATAATTCCATAGAAGCTGCTAAATCAGGTCCATGCATAATACCAGTTGTTGCAATACGTAAAGGCATATATAACATTTTTCCTCTTGCTTTTGCTTCTTTTTGAGTAGCTTTAATACAAGCAAAAATTTGATCTTGTTTAAAATCTTCTTCTGCTAATTCTGCAACTTTAGATTTAAATACAGCTAAAGTATTTGGAATAGCTTCATCTTTCATGAATTCAATAGCTTCTTCTTCTAAATGAATTTCATCTTCAAAGAATAATTTAACTTGTTCAACAATTTCTTCACCACAAGAAATATGATCTCTATGAACTTCTACTAATTTTTCAATCCATGCTTCACTTTTACCACTTAAATCATAAGCTTCTTGTAAAAATGGTAAACACAATTCTGTTAATTGTTTTGTATCTAATTTTTTAATATATTGGCTATTGATCCATTTTAATTTATTCATATCAAAAATAGCCCCAGATTTAGAAATACGTTTAACATCAAACGCTTCAATTAATTCATCTAAAGAGAAGATTTCTTGTTCACCTTCAGGTGACCATCCAAGTAAAGCAATATAATTTAAGATTGCTTCATTTAAGAAACCTTTATTAATTAAATCTTGATAAGAAGCATCTCCATTACGTTTAGATAATTTATGTTTTTCATCTTTCATAACAGGTGGACAATGGATATATGTTGGCACATCCCATCCAAATGCTTGATAAATTAAATTATATTTAGGTGTTGAAGATAAATATTCATTTCCTCTTACAACATGAGTGATATGCATTAAATGATCATCTACGATATTAGCAAAGTTATATGTAGGATAACCATCACTCTTTAATAAAACACCTTCAGCAAGTCCTGCATTTTCTACTTCAATATGTCCATAAACTTCATCTTCAAAAGAAGTAATTCCAGTACTTGGAATTGTTTGTCTTACAACATATTTTTCACCATTAGCAATTCTTTGTTTTGCTTCTTCTAAAGAAAGATGTTTACAAGGATCAATATATCCTAATTCTTCATTATCAGATTCTTCTTTTGCTTTATTGATTGTTTCTTCATCACAGAAACAATAATGAGCTCCTCCTAATTCAACTAATTTATCAGCATATTCTTTATAAATAGCTAATCTTTCAGATTGAACATAAGGTCCAACTTCTCCTGGTTTATTAGGTCCTTCATCATAACCTAATCCTGTTTGATCCATAACTTTATAGATCATATCAACAGCACCTTCAACTTCTCTTTCTTGGTCTGTATCTTCAATTCTTAAAATAAAATCTCCATGATCATGTTTAGCAATTAAATATTCATATAATGCTGTTCTTAAGTTACCGATATGCATATATCCAGTTGGACTAGGTGCAAATCTTGTTCTTACTTTTGCCATTTCTATACTCCTTTTTTCCTTAATAATACAACCGCTTGAGCTACCATTCCTTCTTGTCTACCGACAAAACCTAATTTTTCTCCACGTGTTGCTTTAATGTTAATTTGGCTGATGTCACAATGTAACTTACTTGCGACATTTTCTCTCATCTTTTGAATATGTGGAGCCATCTTAGGAGCTTCACACATAATAATACTATCAAGGTTATTGATTTCATAACCTTCTTTATCCATCAGTTGATAACAATGTTCCAATAAAACCATTGAAGAAATTCCTTTATATTGAGGATCAGTATCTGGAAAATGTTTTCCAATATCACCAAGACCTAATGCCCCAATAATACTTTCAATAATAGCATGTAATAAAACATCTGCATCACTATGTCCTAATAACCCTTTATCATGGTCAATTTTTACACCGCCAATATATAAATCTCTTCCTTCTACTAATTGATGAATATCAATTGATTGTCCTATTCTAAACATGTTATCACCTTCCGCAAACATTCTAGCACATATTTTCTAATTTATGAAGTATTGGATGTTTTATAATCAAGGAAAATATGGTAAACTAAAACATATAAAAATTATGGGAGGACTTCCTATGGATAAAGAAGAAGTAGTAAGTAAAAATTTTATTGAAAAAATTATAGATCAAGATTTAGCAGAAGGAAAATATACAAAAATTGCAACACGTTTTCCTCCTGAACCAAATGGTTATTTACACATTGGTCATGCTAAATCAATCTTATTAAATTATGGATTAGCTAAAAAATATAATGGAACATTCAATTTACGTTTTGATGATACAAATCCAATGAAAGAAAAAACTGAATTCGTTGAAAGTATTGTCTCTGATGTAGAATGGTTAGGAGCAAAATATGATGGTGATATTAAATTTGCTTCAAACTATTTTGATCAAATGTATGAAGCTGCTGTTCTTTTAATCAAAAAAGGAAAAGCTTATGTTTGTGATTTAAGTCCTGAACAAATTAGAGAATACCGTGGTACTTTAACAGAACCTGGTAAAGATTCTCCATATCGTAATCGTTCTATTGAAGAAAACTTAGATTTATTCGAAAGAATGAAAAACGGTGAATTTGAAGATGGATCAAAAGTATTAAGAGCTAAAATTGATATGGCTTCATCTAATATTAATATGCGTGATCCAATTATTTATCGTGTTGCTAGAATGACACACCATAACACAGGAGATAAATGGTGTATCTATCCAATGTATGACTTTGCTCATCCAATTGAAGATGCAATTGAAGGAATTACTCATTCAATCTGTACTCTTGAATTCGAAGATCATCGTCCTTTATATGATTGGGTCGTTCAAGAAATTGGTTATGAACATCCACCAAAACAAATTGAATTCGCAAAACTTTATTTAACAAATGTTATTACAGGAAAACGTTATATTAAACGCTTAGTAGATGAAGGAATCGTTGATGGTTGGGATGATCCTCGCTTAGTGACAATTGCAGCATTAAGACGTAGAGGATTTACACCAGAATCCATTAAATCTTTTATGGAATTAGTTGGTGTTACAAAAAGTAACTCATCAAATGATTATGCAATGTTAGAATATTGTATTCGTAATGATTTAAAACCTAAAGCACCTCGTGTGATGGCTGTTTTAGATCCTATTAAATTAGTTATCGATAACTATCCTGAAGGACAAGTAGAATATTTAGATGCGATGGTCAACATGGAAAATCCTGATTTAGGTTATGAAAAAGTTCCATTTGAAAGAGAATTATGGATTGATCGTGATGACTTTATGGAAGAACCACCTAAAAAATATTTTAGATTGTTCCCAGGAAATGAAGTTCGTTTAATGAATGCTTATTTCGTTAAATGTGTTGATTTTGAAAAAGATGAAAATGGAAAAGTAACAGTTGTTCATTGTACTTATGATCCTATTACTAAAAATGGTACAGGATTTACAGGTAGAAAAGTAAAAGGAACAATTCATTGGGTTCCTGTTCATCATTGTAAAAAAGTAACAGCTCGTTTATATGAAAACTTAGTTGATGAAGAAAAAGGTGTTTATAATGAAGATGGATCTTTAAACTTAAATCCTAATTCATTAACTGTTATTGAAGATTGTTATGTTGAACCAGCTATTGAAAAATATAAACCTGGTGATTCATTCCAATTTGTAAGAAATGGATATTTCTGTATTGATACAAAAGATTCTACAGATGATCATTTTGTATTTAATAGAATCGTTTCATTAAAGAGCTCATTTAAATTACCTAAGAAATAAAAATTTGGAGATTGCCTCGACAATCTCCTTTTTTGTATAAGAAAACAATATCTTTCGATATTGCTTTTTTATTTATTATATTTACGATCATGTGCTGCAGAAATTAAACCTTGGAATAAAGGTTGTGCACGGTTTGGTCTTGAAGTAAATTCTGGATGGAATTGACATCCTACATAATAAGGATGATCTTCTAACTCAACAATTTCTACAAGATTTCTTTCTGGATTAAATCCTGCAACTTTTAATCCATTTTCAACTAAAACATCTTTATAATTATTATTAAATTCATATCTATGACGATGTCTTTCTTTAATCATTTCTTTTCCATAAAGACGATAAGCATGTGTACCTGGATTTAATTGACATTCATAATCACCTAATCTTTGTGTACCACCCATATCTTCTAATGATTGATCTGACATTAAGTTGATGACTGGATTTTTACATAATTCATCAAATTCTAATGAGTTTGCATCTTTAATACCACAAACATTTCTAGCATATTCAATGGTAATTAATTGCATACCTAAACAAATACCTAAAAGTGGTACTTTATTTGTACGTGCATACTCAATAGCATCAATCATACCAGCAATACCACGATCACCAAATCCACCTGGAACGATAATTCCATCAGCATCTTTTAATCTTTCTGCTACATTTTCTTTATTTAATTCTTCTGAATTAATAAAATCAATATTAACAACACTATTTACATAATATCCTGCATGTCTTAAAGCTTCATTAACTGATAAATAAGCATCCGGTAATTGAACATATTTTCCAACTAACGCAATATTTAGTTCTTGATTTAAGTTTTTAACACGGTTAACTAAAGCATCCCATTCATCCATATGTGCTGCTGGTGCATTGATTTGTAAATGTTGTAATACTAAATCATCCATTTTTTGATCTAATAACATACGTGGCAATTCATATAAGTTTTCTACATCATAGTTAGAAATAACATTTTGTGTTGGTACATTACAGAATAATGAAATTTTGTCTTTTAATTCTTTTTCAATATGATGTTCACTACGACAAACAATAAAGTCCGGTTGAATACCTAAACCTCTTAATTCTTTAACACTATGTTGTGTTGGTTTTGTTTTTACTTCATGACTTGCTCCAATGTATGGAAGTAAAGTTGTATGAATATAAACAGTATTTTCATATCCTAAATCTAATCTTACTTGGCGGATAGCTTCAATGAAAGGTAAACTTTCGATATCTCCTGTTGTTCCACCAATTTCAGTAATGACGATATCTGCTTTAGAACTACGTGCCGCTGCATAAATTCTTTCTTTAATTTCATTTGTAATATGAGGAACAACTTGTACAGTAGCTCCTAAATAATCTCCACGTCTTTCTTTTGAAATAACGTTACTATAAATTCTACCTGTTGTAATTGATGAGTTTTTATTTAATTGTTCATCAATAAATCTTTCATAATGTCCTAAGTCTAAGTCTGTTTCTGCCCCATCTGCAGTAACAAATACTTCCCCATGTTGATAAGGTGACATTGTTCCTGGATCAACGTTAATATATGGATCTAATTTTTGCATGAAGACTTTTTGTCCTCTTTGTTTTAAAATTCTTCCTAAAGATGCAGCTGTTAACCCTTTACCAAGACCAGACACAACTCCACCTGTTACAAATATGTATTTAGCCATTTTCTATCCTCCTCTAGTATCTATAAAAATAAAAAGTGCCTTCCTATGGAAGACACTGTATTGCCCTTTCTTATTCTAACAATATTAAATATTTATTGCAATAATAAATTTATTATTTTTGCACAAAAAAAGGGGATGTTACGAAATAATTTAAAATTGTAACATCCTTTTTTGTTATAATCTCTAACTAAAAATAGGATATTGATATCTTACCAATGATATTTATTTCCTACTAATTAATTCCTCAACCATAATGTTTGAGGAATTATTGCAATTAGAAACAATTGCTTCTTATAGTAGAATAATTTTATTATATAGATATTTAAAATTCCTATTTTTAATATATTTTTATTCTATAAAAGAAAAGGCTGTATGAAATTAATTATTTAATTTCGTAACAGCCCCTTCCCTTGCGTATAAGTGATTTTTTGGGAGAGGGGTCACTTATACTTGTTTATTATATTGTCTTCATCTGACATGATTAATATAACAATTTTATATGAATTCATTATGAACTTTCTCTTAAGAAAAATTCTTACTCATAAAACTGTGTTTCATAATTTGCTAATTGTGCATATAATTCAAATTCTTCTTTTTGTTATTCATAACAAAATGTGAATAAATTCCGTTACAAAAAATATAAAAAAGAAAAGGTAGGACATGCCTACCTTAACTATTATTTATCAAATTTATTTTTGTAATCGTAAATTTTACGTAAGATATCTTCCATATCTTTAACCATAGGCATTCTAGGGTTAGCTGGTGTACATTGATCTTCGTAAGCATTCATAGCAATTCTATGAATTGATTCTTCCCAAGCTTCTCTTGAGATACCTTGAGATTCTACGTTAGATGCAACACCTACTTTGTGACATAATTCTTCACAAGCATCAGCGAACATTTCAACACCTTCAGCTGGAGTTTTAGGATTTAATCCAATTAATTGAGCTAATTCCATGAATTTAACATCAGCTTTATAGTTTTCAATTTTTGGCCAGATATTTAATTTAGTTGGAATAGTTCCGTTATATCTAATTACGTGTGGTAATAAGATACCATTTGTTCTACCATGAGGAATATGCCATTCCCCACCAATTTTATGAGCTAATGAGTGGTTCATTCCTAAGAATGCATTTGCGAATGCCATACCTGCGATAGTTGCAGCATTGTGCATTTTTTCTCTAGCGATTGGAGTACCTTTCTTAACTGATTCTTCTAAGTAATCAAATACTAATTTAACAGCTTGTTTAGCCCATCCATCAGTAAAGTCAGATGCTAAGATTGAAACATAAGCTTCAACTGCATGAGTTAATACGTCGATACCTGTATCAGCAGCGATTGCTCCTGGTAATGACATTACGAATTCAGGGTCAACGATAGCGATAGTTGGAGTTAAAGCATAGTCAGTTAATGGATATTTTTTGTTTTCTTTCTTATCAGTGATAACTGCGAAAGGAGTAACTTCTGATCCAGTTCCTGATGTAGTTGGGATACAGATCATTTTTGCTTTTTTACCTAATTCAGGGAATTTGAAAGCACGTTTTCTGATATCCATGAATTTTTGTTTGATATCATCAAAGTTAACTTCTGGGTTTTCATACATTAACCACATAACTTTAGCAGCATCCATTGATGATCCACCACCTAAAGCGATGATACTATCAGGTTCGAATTTTCTCATTAATTCTACCCCTTCTCTTACAGTATCGATACTTGGATCTGGTTCAACATCAAAGAATAATTCGATATCTACATGATTACGTCTTCTTCTAATAACATCTTCGATTTTTTCAACATAACCAAGATTTACCATACTTCTATCAGTAACGATCATGGCTTTTTCCATGTGTTTCATATCTCTTAAGTATCTAATTGAATTCTTTTCAAAGTATACTTTTGGAGGAAGTTTGACCCATTGCATATTGTTATTACGTCTCCCTATTCTCTTAATATTGATTAAGTTAACAGCACTTACGTTGTTAGATACTGAGTTATGTCCGTAAGAACCACAACCTAATGTTAATGATGGAATGAATGCATTATATACTGATCCAATACCACCGAATGTTGATGGAGCGTTTTCAATGATACGGATTGCTTTACATGCATGTCCGAATTTCTTAGAAATTTCATGATCTTCTGTATGAATTGCAGCAGAGTGACCTAGACCATTGAATTCAACCATTGCAGCTGCTTTAGCAATACCATCATCAGTGCTTTTAGCTTTTAAGATAGCTAATACTGGAGATAATTTTTCTCTAGTTAATGGTTCATTTGGTCCTACTTCTTTACATTCAGCACAAATAATTTGTGTTTCAGCAGGAACTTTGAATCCAGCTTGTTCAGCAATCCATTCAGCAGGTTTACCTACAACATTTGGATTTAATTTAGCTTGAGCAACATTTTCTGAATAAGCTTCTGCACCAAACATGAATTTTTCAAGTTTAGCTTTTTCTTCTTTATTTACAAAGTAAACATGGAATCTTTTAATTTCTTTCATGAAATCACTGTAGATTTCTTGGTCAACGATTGCTGCTTGTTCAGAAGCACAAATCATACCATTGTCGAAAGATTTTGATAATACGATATCATTTACAGCTCTTGGTAATACACATGTTTTTTCAACATATGCAGGTACGTTACCAGCACCTACACCTAAAGCAGGTTTTCCACATGAATATGCAGCTTTAACCATTGCGTTACCACCAGTTGCTAAGATAGTTGCAACACCTGGGTGATTCATTAATGCATTAGTAGCATACATAGATTTAATTGATAACCATTGGATACAGTTTTCTGGTGCACCAGCAGCGATAGCAGCATCTCTAATTACGATAGCAGCTTGTTTTGAACTTTCATGAGCGCTTGGGTGGAACGAGAAAATGATTGGGTTTCTTGTTTTTAAAGCGATTAATGATTTGAAAATTACTGTTGAAGTTGGGTTAGTTGTTGGAACGATACCACAAACAACACCTACTGGTTCAGCAATTTCAGTAATACCAGTTAATGGATCTTCATTGATGATCCCTACTGTTTTTAAATGACGTAAATTGTTAGTAACATATTCACATGCAAATAAGTTTTTAACAGCTTTATCTTCAAATACTCCACGTCCTGTTTCTTTAACTGCAGCTTCAGCTAAAATACCATGATGGTCTAGTCCAGCTACAGAACATTTAGCGACGATGTAGTCTACTTGTTCTTGTGTAAAATCTTCAAATTCTTCTAAAGCTTTTAAAGCTTTGTTTACAAGGTCATCAACATGAGCATCAGTTTCTGCTTCAGTTGGGACAGCTTGTTGTACAGGTTTTTTTTCTGCCATTTTATTTCCTCCATAACTATTGTGAAATTTTTCATTTGTACACAACCATCTTACATGAAAAACATACAAAAAACAAGCATTATCGCTCGTTTGATGTGAAAAAAATAACGTAAGCGATTACATTTTTAATTTCTTAAAATTTTTATTTGCGATGACAATATTGACACCTTTTTCCTTAAAATAAGCATATCTAAAACGGTTCTTTACACCCCATGTATTGATGTCTAATCCAACTTTTAAAAAGAGTGCTATTTCATCTTCATCTAGAAAATCTTCACGTGCATGTACATGAAATTTTTGTGTTAAACATAATTGTTTATTTTTTTCATAATCATCTTCAAAAAGATAACCTAAATATAAAGATGAATCAATTGCTCTTAATTTATAAAGAGAATCAACATAAAAACTTGAAAAGAGAACTTGATCTAACATACCCATTTCTTTAATCATTTGATAGCTTTCTAGTTCTATTCCTGGATATTGAATTTTATTTGTTTTAATTTCTAAGTTGATTTTTACATTTTTTCCTTTACATAATTCCAATAATTCTTTCAACAAAGGAATTCTTTGAGGATTTTCTTTTGTTCCAAAATTATATGCACAAAGCTCTTCATAAGTCATATCTTTAATATAACCTTTTCCATCACTTGTTCGATTGATTTTTTCATCATGACATAAAACAAGAACACCATCTTTTGTTTTATGCACATCTGTTTCAATACCATCAAATCCACTTTCAATAGCTTTTTCAAAAGCCAACATTGTATTTTCAGGATATTGATCACTATAACCTCTATGTCCAAACAACAACATAGTCTCACCTCCAAAACTTATTTTACTCTTTTTATTGTTAAGAATACACCAAAAAAATGTAATTTAAAAAGCAGACTTTTATAAAGTCTACTTTTCATGTACTATTTTAAAAGAATCTAAATAATAAAGTTCAAGATCTTTATTACATTCTAACATACTACATTCACTAAATATTCTTGTTGTAAATGTACGATAACCCTTATTAATAAATAATTCTAATGAAGATGTATCACTATAAATAACCAAGTCATCTAAATGTTCAAGTTCTAAATGTCTCTGATTTCTTCCATATCCTGCTTCATACATTGAAATTGTTAGAAGTCCATTTTCATATTCTAATGTAAAATCATTTCTTAACTTTAATGAAAGTTGATCTTGTATATCATGAATTTGAAGTTCAAAAACATTATTTTTTAATTCAACTTTTGGTTTTTTATACACATTTTTTTCTAAACGTAATTCTTTAAATTCAGAAAGTGGTTCTTGATAAAGATGATTATTTTTAAAATGAAGTACTCTTGGCATTGTAAGTGCATGTTGCCAATTATTTTCTACAGTTGGAATTGTATAATCCACATCTGGAAGCCCCATCCAACCAATCAATATTCTTCTTCCTTTTTCATCTAAGAAAGTTTGTACAGCATAGATATCAAAACCATTATCTATTTCTTCAAAATCTTTGACATAAGGTTGATCAATAAAATCGTGTGCTACTTTAAAATATCCATTTTGATAAATATTTTCATATAAATAACCCTCTTGTTTTAATCCTTGTGGTGAACAAAGTAAAACCATTTGTCCGTCTACTTCAAATAAATCAGGACATTCCCACATATAACCAAAAGGTTCTTTTGTTTTAATACGACTACAATATTTAAAGTTCTTTAAATCATCACTTTGAAATAAGATAACTTGTCCAACATCATTTATATCACGTGCACCTAAAACAAGATAATAATGATCTCTTTGATAAATTTTAGGATCACGAACATGACATGTTAGATCATCAGGATAATCACTATTGACCATCAAACACTCTTTATGAAGAAGTTGATTACCATCCTTACTTTCAAGATACATCACATTATGTTGTCTTCCTTTTAAAATATAATCATAATCTCCTATTTCTTTGACGTTTCCTGTATAGAAATAATGAATTTTATCATTTTCAACAAAAGCACTTCCTGAATAGGCTCCATTTTGATCTCTTTCATGATCAGGAAATAATGGCATTCCTAATTCTTGGTAATGAATAAAATCTTTTGTTGCATAATGTCCCCAACCTTTTAAACCATTATTGACATCTGCAGGTGCCCATTGATAATAGATGTGATATGTTCCTTTAAATTGACATAAACCATTTGGATCATTCAACCATCCTACTGGTGGCATTAAATGATAATGTAAACGATAGGGATCATTTTTATTCACTTTTTCTTTCTTAATTGCTTGTACTAATCTTTCTATATTATTCATAATTACCCTTTCACTTTTAAAACTTGTGTTCCTTGTTTACAATTTCCTTCTTGTAACATTTCAAAATCTACACCATTGGTAATCACAACTGCTGTTTCAATCGAACATCCTGCTTCTTTAATTTTATTTAAATCTGCTTTCATTAATAATTGACCGGCTTTGATTTGATCTCCTTGATGAACTTTCACTTCAAATGGTTCACCATTTAAAGTCACTGTATCTAAACCACAGTGAATTAATAATTCTTCACCATCTACTGATTTTAAACCTAAAGCATGTTTTGTTGGAAAAATCATCATTACTTCTCCATCAAATGGTGCAACAACATCACCATTTTCTGGTAACACCATAAATCCATCACCCATCATTTTTCCAGCAAATGTTGGATCAGAAATTTCACTAATATTTTTTACTTCACCTTGCATTGGTGATAAAACTACTTTTTCTACATGTTGACTTGCTTTTCCATTTTCTCTTTTAAATAAGATCACTGTCACAATAAATGAAACAACAAACGCTAAAACCATTCCAATTCCAAAGTTTAAATAACTTCCAACAGGGATTGATAAAAATCCTGGTATACCTGCTGCTCCTAAGGCATTTGATAAAACATGTGTTCCTGCAAGATATGCACTACCAACACCACTACCACACATTGCTCCAATAAATGGATATTTTAATTTTAAAGTAACTCCAAACATTGCTGGTTCAGTAATACCAAGTAAAGCTGAAACACCAGATGCTGAACAAATACTTTTTAATTTTTTATCTTTTGTTAGAGCTAATACCGCAAGTACAGCTGCCCCTTGAGCAACGTTAGACATTGATGCTGTTGGGAAGATAAATGATCCTCCTGTTGTTTGAATAGACGCTAATAATTGAGTTTCTACAGCAATAAAGCTATGATGCATTCCTGTTAAAACAATTGGTGCATAGAAGAATCCAAATAAACCACCACCAATAAATCCTAAAGTGTTATACATCCAAGAAATACCATCTGCTAAATAAATCCCTGCTTGTCTTAAAATAGGTCCTACACAAATAAATGTAATAAATCCTGTTACCAAAATAGATAACATTGGTGTTGTTAAATTATCTAACCATGTAGGTGTTACCTTATGTAATCTTTTTTCTATATTTGCAAGAATCCAAGAAACTCCTAAAACAGGTAAAACTGTTCCTTGATACCCTACTGCTTCAATTGTTAATCCAAAAATATTCCATGTTGGAACGTCAATTCCTGTTTTACCATAACTATAGGCATTTAATAAATCAGGATGTACCATGATCATTCCCATGGCAGCTCCTAAATAAGGATTTCCGCCAAATTTCTTAGTTGCACTAAATCCAATTAAAACAGGTAAAAATGTAAATGCTGCATTTGCAAAAACATTGATCATTGTTGCTAAATCTTTAAATTGTGGATAAACATCAATAATACTCTTACCTGCACCTACTAAACCTTGTGCTGTAAGGATATTGTTTAATCCCATTAATAACCCACCAGCAACGATAGCTGGAATAATTGGAACAAAGATATCTGATAATAATTTAACTGCTCTTTGTAATAAATTTCCTTCTTCTTTTTCTTCTACTTGTGGTGTTTCATTTTGAAAACCTAGAATAGAACATACTTCTTGACAAACTAAATTGACAAGACCTGATCCAAAAATAATTTGATATTGACCTTTAGCGTTAAATGTTCCTTTAACACCTTCAACATCTGTTACTGCATTTTCATTTACTAAAGTTTCATCTTTTAATGTTAATCGAAGTCTTGTGGCACAATGCATAGCATGAGTAATATTTTCTTTTCCACCAACGGCTTCAATCACATCTTTTGCTATTTGATTATAATTCATATTGTCCTCCTTATGTGGTACCGGTTCCTTACACTGATAATATAACTTATCTTGAAAGCGTTGTCAACACAAAATATGGTATCGGTACCATTTTTTTATAAAAAAACATAATTCCTTAAGAATTATGCTTTGAACAATTATTTTTTATAATCAACACTTCCACCTTCAATAAATTGATAATGAATTTTTTGAGTACTTTCAACAGACTCTTTTTTTATCAACTTTAATAAAGTTTTTCCTGCTAACATCCCCGCTTGTTCATTATCAAAGCGTATTGTACACAAAGAAGGAGTAATCAATTTTGATATTTCATATCCACCAAAACCTATTAAAGATACTGTTTGCGGAACTTGAACATGCGCTTCTTTTAATTCTTTAAACGAAGCAAGCGCAATATTATCGGTAGCACAAATAATCAATGATGGTAGTTCTCTATTTAAGATATCATGAACCACTCTTCGTGTTTTATCAAATGTAAAATCTGTTTCAACAACTTTTACATTTTCTATACCACTTTGTTTTAAACCATCTAAAACTCCTTTTTTTCTAATATAACCTACTGCTTCATCTTTAGCATTGACACCTAAATACATGATTTTTTGATGATTCATTTTTCCAGCATATCTTCCTACTTCAAATCCTGCTTCATAATCATCATTAATAATTGAATAACCATCTTTCATTTCTTGTCCTAAGACAACAAAAGGAATATCTAGTTTTTTAGCTAATGTATGATGTGCCATGGTAAGTTCAGTAGCAACTAAAACAATGCCATCAACATTCATATGCCATAATTTTTCAATTGCACTTAACTCTTCTAATTGACTATAATTTGTATCAATAATTAAAGGAGTATACCCTTCTTTTTTTAAATATTGATTTAAACTTGAAATCATTCTTGATGATGTTGTAGATGTAAGAGTTGGAGCAATAATTCCAATAATTTTAGTTTCTTTAGCTTTTAAACTTTGAGCAAAAGTATTGGGTTGATAATTATATTGATCTATAATTTTTTTTATTTTTAAACGTGTTTCTTCTTTGACATAGCCTCCATTAAAATAACGAGAAACAGTTGTTTTTCCAACACCCGCCATTTCAGCTATATCTTTCATTGTTAATTTTTTTTCTTTCATATAATCACCTTTGTCATTATAACAAAAAAAGTTTACTTTAAATAAAGTCACGTTCCTTTAACCAAGTTGTAATTCCATCATCATTAACATCTGGACATATTTCATCAGCCACAGCTTTTGCTTCAGGAACCGCATTATCCATTGCAACACCTGTTCCAACAGTTTCTAACATTTCTAAATCATTACGTCCATCTCCAAAAGCAATTGTATCTTTGATATCTTTATGAAGTGCTTCTACTAATTTTTGAATTCCTACAGCTTTAGAAACACCTTTTAATGTTAAATCAAACGAACATCCTGTTTGATGTCTTTGAATATCAAAATAAGGAGATAATGTTTCAACTAAAAGAGGAATATCTTCTTTAGAATTGACAACAATCATTCCAATATATGTTTCAATTTCTCGTGGATCAAAATCATCAATAATTGTTTCATCTTTCATTCCCCATACTCTAGCAAATTCTTTATGTTGTGGATCATTTTTATCCAATACATAAATATAATCGCTACTTTCAAAATAGAAACTAAAATGATGTTCTTTAGATAATTTAATTGTTTCTTCTATTGCTTTTGCTGGTACAACCGCTTTATAGATAGGTTCTCCTTTATATTCTACATAACCCCCATTACAAGTAACATATCCACTAAAAGGATAATCCATAACACCTTCTGTAATAAAGCATTTACATCTACCTGTAGCTAGAAATACATCATGACCATTTTGTTTTAATTGATCAAATGATTGTCTATTTACTTTTGATATTCCATAGAGTCCTTTATTACAATCTATTAATGTACCATCTATATCAAAGAAAAATAATTTAGACATTGTAACCTCCATAATATAAAAGACAAATGTGAATACATTTGTCTAGAATGTTTTTTCTAATGCTACTAAATCAATTTCCATAGGTGTTTGATTACCTAAGAAATCAATAAGTACTTTAGCTGTTTCTTTTTCAAAATCAATTGATTCAACAGTTCCACTTTTACCAGCAAATGGACCAGAAATAACATTTACTTCATCTCCAACAGCATAGTCAATTTCGATTGCTGAAGTACTAATTCCCATATTCTTTAAGATTGGATCTAATTCATGTTTTTGAAGTGGGAAAGGTTTTGCTCCTCCACCAGAAGAACCAATGAATCCTGAAACTCCTGAAGTGTTACGTACAACATACCAAGCTTCATCTGTCATAACCATTTCTACAAGAACATATCCAGGGAACATATTTGTTACTTTATTGATTTTTTTACCATCTTTGATAACTGTTTCTACATGTTCTGGGATAATGATGTTATAAAGACAATCTTGTAATCCCATTGATTCGATACGTTTTTCTAAGTTTTCTTTTACCTTATTTTCATGACCATTGTATGTACAAACAACATACCATTGTCTACCTTCATCATTCATTCCTGCCATAATTAATCCATCCCCAATGCTTTCAATATAAATGCAATAACGGCATCTCCACCAAAGAAGAATAACCCCATTACAAATGTAAATACTAATACTGTTACTGAATTATTAAATAATTCTTTTTTTGTTAACCAATGAACATTTTTAATTTCGGCTCTAATTCCTTTTAAATTAAACCATTCTCTAAACTTTAATTCATGTTCCACTTCTTCAACGACTTCTGTTTCCGCCTTTTTACCAAACACGACATGGCCTCCTTATTTTGTTTCTTTATGTAATGTATGTTTTCCACAACGCTTACAATACTTGTTTAATTCTAATCTTTTTACATTTAATCTTTTATTTTTAGTCATTGTGTAGTTTCTAGATAAACACTCACTACACACTAAAATGATTTTTTCTTTCATCTTATCAACTCATTTCTATGCCACTATAATTTAGCATAAAAGCTAGCTATAGTCAATCTTATTTAGATTTGTCCATCTTTTTTTGTAAGCGATATTTTGCATTATAAACACAACGAATATCGATTTTTAATAAATTTGCTATTTCCTTACTTTTATATCCTTTTAATAAATATTCAAATATTCTTCTTTCAAGTAAAGAACTTGATTTTTCTATTTTATCCAAATAATAATACTTATTTTCATTTAAGCGTAATTGCTGTTCAGGATGATTAGCTACTTTTCGATCAGCAATTACATTTTCTATTCGAGATTTACTACCATAAATTTCTTGATCTAAGGAAACAAAAGAGACTTTATTTCCTCTTTTAATCATTCTTTTTTGTAATCTCAATACATCATTAATGGCATATGAAAAATAAGTATGTATAGAAGCATTTTTATCATAGCGATATCGATCTATAATACTCATAAGAACGAGCATTGCTTCTTGACTATAATCCTCTACAGAAGTTAATGATGTTTCTCTACAATAACGTTTCACAAAAATTCTAATTTTATTTTTATACTCATCTAACAACAATTCATACGCTATCGAAGACCCTAAATGATATAAATACAATAATTCTTGTTCATTATACGCTATCATAGTTTGTCTCTCCTTTCTGCTATAAAGGATGACGTGAGTTATAGACTTGATATAAAAGAACAGATGCTGCTACTGATGCATTTAATGAGTTGACATGTCCAACCATCGGTAAAACAACATTAATATCACAACTTTTCTTTACCAATCTTGACATTCCAAAACCTTCTGAACCAATAACCAAAACTGTTGGCATATTGTAATCAACACTTCTATAATCTTGACTGTTTTCTAATTCACAACCAACAACCCAAAATGCCTTCTTTTTTAAATCTTCTAATGTTCTTGTTAAATTTGTTACTTGAGCTACTTTTACATGATGAATAGCTCCTGTTGAAACCTTAGCAACAGTTCCATTCAAACCAACACTTCTATTTTTTCCAATAATAACGCCATCAACACCAACAGCATCACATGTTCTTAAAATAGCTCCTAAATTATGAGGATCTTCTAATCCATCCAACATAAGTAATAAAGGTTGTTTATTTTCAGGAATATCTTTTAAAATCTCATCAATTTTATAATAACGATAATTTTCAATATAAGCCATTACACCTTGATGAACAACCTTTCCAACTTTCTTATCAAATTCTTTTTTGTCAACAAATTCTAATGGAATTTGATTTCTTTTACAAATATCAAAAATCTTAGGATCCTTATGTCCATTTAACATATAAATCTTATAAACACTTGCCCCCTTCAAAGCTTCCATGATAGGGTTTTTTCCATATATATATTGTTTCATATTTTTCTCCACTTTTTGTCTCAAATTTGTTTCAAATTTGTCTCATCTACATATCTTTTAAACTCATCAAATATTTCATTGATCCTATCTTTACATTCATTTAAATACAAATGTCCAATTAAACATTCAAAACCAGTTGAATAACGATGTTCCTTTGTATCTCTTTTAGAAGTTTTTGTATTTCTTCCTCTTTTAAAAATACCTACTTCTTCTTCAGTTAAAAAATTTATTTCTAATAAATGTAAAATAAATTTTTCATGAGATAAACTACTTACAAAATGAGTTGCTTCTTGACACAACTCATTTACTTTTTTTAATTCACTTTCTTTTACTAAATAATCTCTTACCAAAAGTTCTAAAACACTATCTCCTAAATATGCAAGAACTAAAGGATTAATAAAGTCTGGATTCATTAAATAATCCCCTTTTGAATTAATTCAGCACGATATTTATCTGCTTGTTCAAAATCTTTAACTGCTTTAGCATCTAACCATTTTGAATATAATTCTAATTCATCTTCATCTAATTGTTTTGGTTTAAAAACAAATCCAATGACATCTGTCATCTTAAGTAAAGTATTATATTCTTTTAAAATTAAAGCATTATCTTTTTCTTTAACACGCATTGCTTGATTTAATACTTTGACTTGATTTAATATTTCAGTTAAAGCTAAAGAAGTATTTAAATCATCAGCCAAAGCTTCTACCATATGATCAACAGTATCTTTATTGAATTCATCTCCATGAAGATGATTAACTTGTACATAAAGAGAAGTTTGTTTTAAAACATTTTCTACTTTCGCAACTTCTTTTTTTACACCTTCAATAATTTCATTTGTCATATTTAAAGGATTTCTATAATGACTTGATAACATAAACCATTTATAAACATTACATCCAAGTTCTACAATCAAATCTTTAGCCCAAACAACATTACCCAAAGATTTAGACATCTTTTCATTATTAATATTAATCATTTGATTATGCATCCATGTATCTGCAATAGGATGTCCATTTAAAGCTCTTGATTGAGCAATTTCATTTTCATGATGTGGGAATTTTAAATCTTGACCTCCACCATGAATATCAATACGTCCATTTTCAAAAATATCATTGATCATAACAACACATTCTGTATGCCATCCTGGTCTTCCTTTTGACCATGGACTATCAAATTGAATACCTTCATCTGTTTTCTTCCATAAAGCAAAATCAGTTGTTTCTTCCTTAACGCCTTTATCCTCTACACGTTCACTTGCTCCAGCAACAAGATCTTCAATCTTAATTCCAGATAATTCACCATACTCTTTAACTTTAGAAACTCTAAAATAAACATCTCCATCAACAACGTATGCATAACCCTTATCTACTAATTTTTGAATAAATGCAATGATTTGATCCATTGTTTCAGTAACTCTAGGTGCATAAGTAGGAAACTCTAAATTTAATCCTCTTCTTACATCTTCATATGCTTTAATATATTTATCAGTAAGTTCCTTTTCTGTAATTCCTTCTTGTTTAGCAGCTTTAATGATTTTATCATCTACATCTGTGAAGTTTGAAACAAAAGTTACTTTATTTCCTAAATATTCAAAAGTTCTTCTTAAAACATCAAAAACAATCATTGGTCTTGTATTTCCAATATGCACATAGTTATAAACAGTAGGACCACATACATAAATACTTACTTCACCTTCTTTTAAAGGTTTAAATTCTTCTTTTTTATTTGTAAGTGTATTAAATAATTTCATAACGTTCCTCCTCCAATAAAAAAAGCATTCACTATCTAGACACTTGCGTGCTCTTCCACCAGATAGACGATGCTTATCATGATCTTAACGCAATCAACGTTCTTTCTTTTCAAAAGACTCAAATAAGTGCATTTCTATTGAATCATTTAGACAATTTCCACCATCATGTCCTCTCTATAAAATATCAACAACATACTTCTCTTATTTATAATTTTTTTATTGACTTTATTCTATCACAAAATAATTATTTTACAATCCAGAAGACTTTGTAAATGATTCTAAATAAACAATCATTTTCTTTGAATTTTTCTTAAAATCTTTACGATTGGCCTCATAACCATAAACATACGTATTTCTATCATCAAAATAAACTAAATGAATAAATTTTAATCCTGTTTTTACATAACTACCTTTATACTCATAACATTTAAGTCCACTTTCTAAAGCAGGTCTTTTTACTCTTAACGATGTAACTCCAGAAGCTTCTAATTCACCCTTATAAAGTTCTGAAAGCTGATCTGTATCATTATCATATTCATTTTCTTCTACTTTATAAAATAATATTTGATTTTCTTTTGTAAAACGTGTAGTTCCATCATTTTGGCTACTTTCATTCAATTCAAAATCAGAAGGATAATAAAAAGAAACACCAACACCAGCTTCATATAAAACACCATCTTTATTTGCTGAAACAGTTGCATCTTTTTTTCCACAAGCAACCAATGATACAATGCAAGTAATAACAACCATTAATTTTATTATGCTCTTCATATCATCACCTCTTTTTATTATTTTACACGACTTTAACAACTTTGACAACCTTCGTAAAAGTCCATATTGTTCTTAAAAATATTCTTACAACAATTTAGATTATTTAAAAAGGAATCTTATTTATCTAAGATTCCTTAAAATAAACTTATTCAATTTTAAAGTAATGATGCAAATAAACGAATATATTGTTCTGCACTAGCATCCCAATCTAATTTTTCAGCCATTGCACGTTGCACCATTGCATCCCATGCATCTGGATAATCATAGAAAGTGTGTAATGCATAATCAATAGTATCCATCATTTCATGTGCATTATAGTTATAGAAACTAAATCCTGTTCCTGTTTGTTCAAACTCATTATATGGTTGCACACTATCAGCTAAACCACCTGTTTCTCTAACAATAGGAATTGTTCCATATTTCAATGACATCATTTGTGATAAACCACAAGGTTCAAATAATGATGGCATTAAGAACATATCACACCCTGCATAAATACGATTTGATAATACAAAGTCATATTTACATTGGAATGACACTTTATCTTGATGAGCCCATGCTGCACCTTTTAATGCATCTTCATACATACGATCTCCTGAACCTAAGATAACAATTTGAACTCGTCTTTGACACATTGCTTCAAATTGATTAATAATCAAATCTAATCCTTTTTGTTCAGTTAATCTTGTTACGATACCGATTAAAGCAACTTCTGGATCTTCTGGTAATCCAACTTGTCTTTGTAATGCTAATTTATTTTCCAACTTACCATTTTTAACTGAGCGTGCTGAATATTTTTTAACGATTGTTTGATCTTTACTTGGATTGATAACATCATAATCTACACCATTTAAAATACCATATAAATCATGTTTTCTCATTTCAAGAATAGATTGTAATCCTTCTCCATATTGATCAGTTAAAATTTCTTTAGCATAAGTTGGAGATACTGTCGTAATAACATCACTGTAGAAAATTGCCGCTTTCATCATATTTAAACATCCATCATTACGACAGTTCCCGTTATAATATAAATAACTATCTAACGCAAAGTATTCTTCCAATAATTTTGGATCAGCTTTTCCTTGGAACAAAATATTATGAATTGTGAATACAATTTTAATATTTTGATAATAATCATAATAACAATATCTTTCTTTATAAAGCATTGCAATCATTGCTGTTTGCCAATCATTTAATTGTAAAACATCAGGTTTAATATTTAAATGACTAATTAATTCTAGAACCGCAAAATCAAAGAATGCAAATCTTTCATAATCATCATCATAACCATATAATCCTGGTCTACCAAAATATTGTTCATTATCAATGAAATAGAAAGTTACACCATCTACTTCAGCTTTAAATATACCACAATAGCGTTTTCTCCATCCCATATAGATATCAAAATTTGTTACATATTCAATTTGATCTACAAATTTCATATCTTTATATTTAGGAATAACAACAATACTTTCAACATCTTTTTTTGCTGTTTCTTTTGGTAATGAACCAATAACGTCAGCTAAACCACCCGATTTGATAAAAGGAGTCGCTTCACTGGCAACATACATAACTCTCATTAAACACGGTCTCCTTCTTTAATATAAAGTGGGCTTGTTTCTGTTCCTTTTAATTCTAATTTCTTTTCTACTTTTGCACGTTTATCAATAATTACATTTTCTAATACTGCTCCAGGAGCAATCTTAGATCCAGAGAAGATAACACAGTTTTTAATAACTGCACCTTTCCCAATTGTAACTTCACGTCCAAGAATACTATTTTCAACAGTTCCATCAATTACTGCACCATTAGCTACGAATGATTTTTTAACATTAGCGTTTGCTAAATATTTTGTTGGAGGTGTGTCGTTTGTATTTGTATAAATTGGCCAATTTGATTTAAATACACGTGATGAAATATCAATATCTAACATTTCCAATGAATATTTGAAGTATGCTTCTGTAGAATCTAAGCATCTAGCATATCCTTTATATTCATAAGTATGAATTTGTTTTTCATCACATAAATATCCTAGAATATCTTTTAAATCATAGAAAGCAGAAATCTTATGTGCTTTTTTCATGATTTCTAATAATTCTTTTCTATTGATTACATAAGTTTCTAATGAAATATTTTGTCTTTTTCTTGTACCTTTATTAATTGTTTTACCAGTTAATAAACCATCTTTATCTATTTCTAAAACATCACAACCAACCCAAGCAACATCTGCATCTTTTGCTTTACGATAAGTCATTGTGATTGTTGCTCCTGATTTTTCATGAGCTGTAATCACATCATTATAATCCATTGTAGTAACGATATGCGCAGGTGCAATCACAACATAATCTGCATTACTTGTTTCTAAGAAATGAATATTTTCAACTAAATTGTTAATATCATGATTGTATTTAGGATCATTAGCGTATTTTTCATTATAAAGTAATGAAACACCACCAGCTTTTTGGTTAAAATTCCAAGAATTACCATTTCCTAAATGTTTAAATAAAGAACGTGGTTTCTTTTGAATCATAACCCCAATTGCATCTATTTTAGAATTTGACATATTTGATAAAACAAAGTCAATAATCCCATAACGACCAAGGAAGCTTACAGAGGCCACTGGTCTTCTTTCTGTTAATCCCGTAAATTCTATATCTGAATGTAAGTTTACTAAACCAATAACTTTTGCCATCTTTACTTCCCCCTCTTATCTACTATTATCGCTCACTAATTCAACTTCTTTAGCTTCTGAATTAATGACAGTTCCAGCTTTAACAACTACATTTTCATCAATAATGGCTTTATAGATTTCTGCCCCTTCTTCTACAAGAACACCAGGCATCAATACAGAGTCAACAACTTTTGCGCCTTCTCCAACATTGACATTATTGAATAAAACAGATCCTTCAACAGTTCCGTTAACCATACATCCTTGAGTAACAAGAGAGTTTTTAACTTCTGCTTTTTCACCGATAATTTGAGGTTTTCCTAAAGTGTCTTCAGTATAGATTTTCCAATCTTTTTTGATATTATATAAATCTAAATCTTTATCTTTAAGTAAATCCATGTTAGCTTCCCATAAACTATCTACAGTACCAACATCTTTCCAATATCCATCAAATTCCCAAGCATAAAGCTTTTTATTATCATTTAACATTGCTGGAATGATATTCATACCAAAGTCATGTTTACTATCTTTATCTTTTGCATCAGCTACTAAATATTTACGTAATTGTTTATAAGTAAAGATATAAATACCCATAGATGCAAGAGTTGATTTTGGATGTTCTGGTTTTTCTTCGAATTCATAAATAGTTCCATCTTCATGAGCATTCATAATACCAAAACGACTTGCTTCTTTAAGTGATACATTTAATACTGCAATTGTAGCATCTGCACCACGTTGTTTATGAGCTTCTAACATTTGATCGTATTCCATTTTATAAATATGATCTCCTGATAAAATCAAAACATATTCTGGATCATAACGATCTAAGAAATCTAAGTTTTGATAAATGGCATCTGCAGTACCTGCATACCAAGTGGCTCCTACTTCGTCTCTTTCACGTGCTGGCAAAATAGCAGCCAAAGAATTAGCTCCGTCTAATCCCCATTTAGTTCCAGCTCCAACATAAGTTCCAAGTAAAACTGATTCATATTGTGTAAGTACACCTACGATATCAATACCTGAATTTGCGCAGTTACTTAGTGGAAAGTCGATGATACGATATTTCCCCCCAAAGTGAACTGCCGGTTTTGCGACTTTTGCTGTAAGTTCTTTTAAACGTGTTCCACGCCCTCCAGCTAAAATCATAGCGACAATTTCTTTTCCCATTTTTAACTCCTCCTATACAAAATGTAAGCGCTTTAATCTACATCTTTATCTTATCATATTTCACTTTATAATTCACGGAATTATTTAAGTTTTTAAGCAATAATAGATCAAATACTTAGGGTAATATTATTGTACTCCTTTTTTGACATAAATTTAAAGGATAATCATAAATTATTTTGAGGTGAAAACATGGCTCGAATTTCATATACCGAAAAAGAAGTCGAATTATTGGCGAGATTGATAAAATCTGAAGCTTTAGGAGAGGGCGAAGAAGGCATGCTCCTTGTAGGAAATGTCGTTGTCAATCGTGTTGTCGCAAATTGTGACATTTTTAGAAATGTCAGAACTATTAGTGAAGTTGTCTATCAGACAAATCAATTTGCTGGAGTAGGACAACCGCTATTTAATGAACCTGTGAGTCAAAATGAAAAAGACATTGCCTTAAGATGTATTAATGGCTATCGAAATGAACCCGCCACGAACGCCTTATGGTTTAAAAATCCTGGAACAAATATTGATTGTCCAGAAACATTTTATGGAAGATTATCTGGAAGATATAAAAAACATTGTTTTTATAACCCAGGATTAAAAGATAATTGTGACTTATAGGAGGTCTCTATGGATTATTTTGATGATTTAAACCCTTACTTAGTAAAAGAAGATGATAATGAAAATCTCATCAGACAACAAACTGTTCCCCCTACTCAACCCGTAGAACAAACATATGTTGAAAACATCTTACGTGTTAACGTTGGTAAAAAAGGAACATTCTATTTTAGCTATACTGGTTCTAAAACATGGAATGATAAGATTTATACAGGAACATTGCAACAAGCTGGTAGAGATCATTTTATTATCGTAACTGATACTGGTAAAACAGTAATGTTATTACTTGTTTATTTATTATGGGCAGAATTTGATGAGCCTTTAGATTATCAATATAAAGTAAAATAAGTGCTTACGCACTTATTACATATTTTCGCACTGTTGATACAAAATGTAATGACCCTGTTATAACAACATTTTGATGTTTAGTCTTCATTATTTCAATAGCTTTTTGATAGGGAATATGTCCCCCTTGACTTCTTTCATCATCAAAATCAGCAATCACAACATCAAATTCTTTCAACATATCTAACATCTTTTGACAATCTTTATCCATCAAAGCACTAAAAACAATTCCAACATCTTCTAATTTTCTTTCTTTGATTGTTTGAATCAACGCTTCTATTCCACTGATATTATGAGCACCATCTAAATAAAGATGTCCAAATTGTTCAAAACGACAAGGCCATTTAAAATCATTGATTACCGTTTGAATATTTTCATCATTTAAATCACAAAGATAATCAACAACATTTAAAGCAAGCGTTAAATTACTTACTTGATATGTTGGTAAATGTAATACATATTCTTTTTGATGAAAATGTAGATGATAAGGATACTGATATTGTTTTTCTACTTGTAAAGGATAAAAAGTACTTTGATGTTTTATACAATAGTCTTTAAAATAATCTAATATTTCTTTATTTTGTTCAGTTGTAAATAAAGGAACCCCTTCTTTAACAATTCCTACTTTATGACTGGCTATTTCTAACAAAGTATCTCCTAACATAAATTGATGATCATAACCAATATTACTAATAACAGCTACCTGACTTTGAATGACATTTGTCTTATCATTCAAACCACCAATTCCACATTCAATCACATGATAATCTAAATCTAATTCATGAAAATAATAAAGCATGATTATTGTATCTATTTCAAACATCGAAAGATGTTCTTTTTCTATTATTGGATATAAATCATTGACTAATCGTAACAATTCTTCATCAGAAATAGGTTTTCCATCTACCGAAATTCTTTCATTATGTTTAATAATATAAGGTGACGTAAATGTTCCTACATGATAGCCTTGTTTTACCAGCAAATCTTTAATAAAAGTCACTGTTGATCCTTTTCCATTTGTTCCTGCTACATGAATAACATTTTTTAAATCAACAGGTATATGATACCTTTTTATAATTTCTTGAAACTCTTTAAAAGAACGTTTCATTCTTTGTGATTCAATAAAATTCAAAGCTTCATCAATTGTTTTAAACATTAGGAATACTCCAATCAATAGGTGTCATTCCATTTTTAATTAAAAACTCATTTGTTTTAGAAAATGGTCTTGAACCAAAGAAACCTCTATACGCTGAAAGTGGTGAAGGATGCACACTTGTAAGTACTAAATGTCTAGAATCAATATATTTTTTCTTTTCGATTGCATTCTTTCCCCAAAGAATAAAAACAAGGGGCTTTTCTCTTTCATTTAAATAACGTACAACATTCAATGTAAAAGTTTCCCAACCTAATCCCTTATGAGAATTTGCTTTTCCTCTTTCAACAGTCAAAACATTATTAAGTAACAAAACACCTTGTTTAGCCCAATAAGTTAAATCACCATGGTTAGGAATAGGAAGTCCTAAATCATCATGAATTTCTTTATAAATATTCACAAGACTTGGTGGTATACGCACATCTTTAGTAACTGAAAAGGCAAGTCCATTGGCTTGATGAGGTTCATGGTAAGGATCTTGTCCTAAAATAACAACCTTTACATCATCAAAGTCACATAAATTAAGAGCTCTAAAGATTTGTTTTTTAGGTGGATAAATCGTTTTGGTTTCATATTCTTTTTCAATAACTTGATGTAGTTTTTGATAATATTCTTTTTGTGATTCTATTTCAACAATTGTCTTAAATCTATTCATTATTTTCTCCTAACACAAACTTTTCAATAACTTCTTTAACAGCCCCTTCATCATAATCTTTTTGTGTTACATATTGAGCAAGTTCTTTAATATCATCACTTGCACAAGCCACTGCACAACCAAGTTTAGCTGTTTTAATCATTTCTACATCATTATAATTATCTCCAATACCAATCGTTTCATCCATATCGTACCCTAGATAATTTACTAACCAACGCATACCATAACCTTTATCAACACCTTTGGTATTCATTTCTAAATAACGCCCACTAGAAAATGCAATACTACATGTTTCTTGAATACTTTCAGGTAATTTTTTAGAGAGTTGTTTTAAATAATCCATATCTCTTTTTTCATATAAAATCTTTGCTATTTTTTCATCCTTTAGAAAATCAATATCATAATCTTCGATTACTTTAAATTTTGCTTTTTGTGCAATTTTTCTTTGAATTTCATCTTCATCTGCATGAAAAATATAACAACAATCTAAAGTAAAAACTAAAACACAAACATCTAAATTTCTTGCATTTTCAAATATTTCCTTTGCTTGTTTAAATTCTAATCCTTTAAAATGAAGAACTTTATTATCTTTATTTTCAACAATAAGACCTCCATTAAAACAAAGTGAGTATTCTCCAGCTTTATCATATGTACCTATTTCTTTTAAAATATCTGGAATCATATTAAAAGCTCTTCCAGTACAAGGAACAAACTTTAAACCTTGTTCTCTTGCTTTTAAAATAGCTTCTTGATTCATTTTTGGTACATGATGATTCACTAATAAAGTTTCATCTAAATCTGAAAACATTAAACGATACATACTTATTCTCCTTTATAAAACATCTTTAAAAAAAGTGGCACTCTTTGTGACCAATCATATTCACTATGTCTTCCCTCTGGAAAGAAATGATACTGAAAATGATCAATTTTTTCTTCAATACATTCCTTTAAATGAACATTACTTGGAATATATCTTTCATCTTCTTCTTGACCACCAACATCCATATACAACATATTATGACTTATTGAACTAACTTTCAATAACTTTACAAACTCTTCTTCATAAATCCAAAAAGCTGTTGAAAGAATAGCACATTTTTTAAAAATCGTTGGATATTTTAAAAAAGCATAAAATGAAATCAAAGCTCCCATTGAACTTCCTACAATACCATAATCATCTATTTTAGTAGGGAAGTTTTGATCTAGATAAGGTTTTAATTGCGTTGTCAAAAAAGTAACATAAGCATTTCCTTCTCCTCCTACGAGTCTATGAGTATCATATTCTCTTGATAATTCTTGATTCATGACCCAAGGACCATATTCATCTTCTCTTTTTAGAGGTTCAAAATTACAGTAGATAGCTACTAAAATCACATCTAATTTCAGTTTCTGTACACTTTCTAAAAAACCCCAACTTTTTCCTATATAAGATTGTTCATCAAAAAAAGCATTTTGACCATCATTGATCATTAACACAGGATATCTTTTTTTAGCTACTTGATAATCATCAGGTACATAAATATCAATACGTCTTTTTCTCTTTAATGAACGAATATACATTTCTTCTTTAAGAATCATAAAAAATCTCCTAAAACAAAAATAAGCAATCTCTGCTTATTTTTCTTGATCTATATCTGGTAAGATGACAACTTGTTCCCCATCTTTTGTGAAAACATAGTTTTCTCTTGCATAACGTGTCACATAATCATCATCATTTAAAAGACTTACTTCATTTTGTAAATCTTTCTTTTCTTTTTTTACTATTGCGACTTCTTTTTTGAGTTTATCAATTTCTGCTGTTCTTGAAAAAACAGACATGGCTTGAGATAATAAGATGTATATTAAAAAGCATCCAATAAAAATATAAGCCATTGGTCTATACACTTTTTTTAGTCTTTTTTTTGTCATCTTTTCACCCTCTTTTTTATAGACCTTATTATAACATTAAACTTCAAAAAAACAAAGCGCACAGGTTTAAATAGTCGTGTTAATTTTTGATTTATTTTGACAATCACGATATACATTTTTTCGTGCATCAAATTTTGATAAACAACATATCCTGCTAAAACACTCACTAAAAAATACGCTCTTAAAATACCCTCATTGATTTTTAATAAACCTATAAAATAGATTGCAGCAAAAACAATACCAAAGCAACCTTGCATAAAAAAATAAATAAATTTGATTTTAATTTTGATGAGATGACTATAAATAAAATGATATACAAAGGTAAAGATAATCCCGTATACAAAAGAATACCCTATTCCTTGTATTTGTGTAATTAAATCCATTATTTCAATAATTTATTTAAAACACTATCTTTACTCTTTGTTGTTCTTTTATTCGATAAGTAAGAAATCGCATCAATATTTCCTTTAATACTGACCTCTTTTTTCTCTTGATCAAAACGTACAAGTGCTAAATCGCTACCTTTAATATTTAAATATCCTAAAGATGTTTCAATTAAAAATTCTAAAGAATCAAAGCTTTCAATTTTTTTGATACCTGTAAGTTCTAATGTCTTACGATCTTTTAAATACACGTGATGATAAGGTGTTTGTTCAAAATGTATTTGATTATCCATAATATCCCTCCTCTACATCATATGAAAAAAAGAGAATGTTCATGACATTCTCTTATTCATTTACTTCTTTTCTTTTTTCATCAACAATATCATAAAGCATTGTACTTTCATCTTTTAAAACATGTTCCTTAAGAAGTTTAACTTTAACTGTTAATATCGTTCTTCCAAATTCAATTTCAATCAAATCTCCAACATTTAACTTTGTTGAAGGTTTAGCCACTTTACCATTGACTTTAACACGTTCACTTTGAGAAATTTCTTTTGATAAAGTACGTCTTTTAATAATTCTTGATACTTTTAAAAATTTATCTAATCTCATCTTATTCACTCATAACAGCAGTAATTGCTGGAACTACTTGTTTTTTACGAGAAATAACACCAGCTAATGTTCCTTGACGTTCTGTTAATTGAACATTAAATGCTTTTTCTACTAATTCAGGACGTGGTCCACCAACAAAGATTTCACTATTAGCGTTGATAATATCTGTAAGTAATAATAATGTGAATTCTAAATTATTATCTTCAGCAAATTTATTCATATAATCTAACATATCTTTTTTGTATGGTAAGAATCCTTCAATATCCATTGAGTTTACTTGAGCAACCCCTACTTGTAAGTTATCAAAACTGAATTTTTTGAAGTCTTGGTTAAAGATTTCATCTACAGTTTTACCAACTAAAGAAGTTCCTGCTTTAAACATTTCCATTGCAAATTCTTGAATATCAACACCTGCAATTTCAGCTAGTTTCTTAGCAATCTTAGTATCAACTGGTGTACAAGTTGGTGATTTGAATAATAATGTATCAGAAACAACCGCACCTAATAATAAACCAGCAATATGACTTGGCATTTCAACATCTAATTCATCAAACATTTTAGTTACAATTGTAGCTGTTGAACCTAATGGTTCTCCTCTAAATAATAATGGTCCTACTGTTTGAATATCAGCCACTCTGTGGTGATCGACGATTTCTAAAATATCAGCTTCTTCAATACCAGGAATAGATTGGCCTCTTTCATTGTGGTCTACTAAAATAACTTTTTTTCTTAATCCTTTTAATAAAGCAAAACGAGAAATACTTCCTACACAACGATTATTTAAATCAATAACTGGATATCCACGATATCTTGTTTCAGACATAACTTCTTTCATATAATCTAAAGTATCATCTGTAGAGAAAGTTTTAATATCTCCTTTGATCATGACATATTCAACAGGAATTGCTTGAACAATTTGTTGAGATGTTTGATAAGTATTAAATGGTGTAGAAATCATTGAAATTCCTTGTTCTTCACATTTTTTTACAACATTTTCATCAGCAGTTAAAGAACCAGTTAATACAATTAAAGATGGTTTAACTGAAATAAGTTCTTCTAAATCGTCACTTCTATCTCCACCTACAATCACAACATCATTTTCATGAATACGTTTTTTAGCTTCACTACCTGACATTGCTGCAATGTGAATATCACCTTCAACAACTTTTAATGCTTCATTTAAATAAATCACATTAGCTTCTAATGTATCAATAACATTTTCAACAGGAGTTTTAGCTTTCTTTAAAACTTCACTATCCCATTGATCCATATATCCTTCAATAATATTAGATGTAGATAAAAGCCCTAATAATTGACCATGTTCATCTAAAATAGGAGCAGATTTTAAATTTTGTTGTTTTAATAAAAACCATGCAGTTTTCAAAGTTAAATCTTTAGAAAAAACAGTTACTTTATCATAATTTAAATCTTCTACCTTTTGTTTAACAGTTTTAAGTAAAACTGGATGTTCTACTCCAAAACGTTTTAAAACATATTCAGTTTCTCTATTAATTTCTCCTAAACGTACAGGAACTGCATTATATTTATTTGTCGCATTTAATAAATAACTATAAGCAATTGCTGAACAAATACTATCTGTATCTGGATTTCTATGTCCACTTACATAAACTAAATCACTCATTCATTTTCTCCTTTAAACATTTTTCTTTAAATAACGATATACAGTTGGTTCAGATACCGCTAATTTTTCAGCCACTAATACAATAGCACCTTTTACCTTAAATGTCCCTTTTTCTTGTAAATATTTTACAACCTTGATCTTTTCATCAACATTTAATCTTTCAGCTAAGAAATAACTTGGGAATCCCATCTTTTCTAAACATTCTTTAATATACATATCAATCATTTCATCTAATGGTGATGATAAGATTTCAACTGGGTTATCCATTTTAAATTCGATATCTTTTTCTTCTTTAATTCCTAAAATCTTTTTAATTGTAGAAGTTAAATATTCTAAATCAGAAATATTAACATTAATACATAACATACCAACTGGCATTTCACGGCCTTCTTCTTTAATAAAATAAGTTGCCGCTCTCATTAATTTACCATCATTTCCTACTGTTTTATAGTTCATAACATAATCATGATCTAAATATTGTTTTTCTTCTAGATAATGTAATGATAAATTTGATAACTTCGCACCAACTTCTCTTCCTGAAATTGGGTTATTTGAAATAGCTACGATTTCTTGATCTTTAGATGTTAAATCATGTAAAGCTATTTCACAATTGTCACCTAATGCAGCACTTAAAAAATCAACTAACTTTGCATAAGGTTCTAAACTTTTGTACATACTTTTTTCTTCCTCGTTTCCTTATTATTATGATAATAATTCATATCTATATATTATCACGATAATAATTCATAAACAACAATTATTATTATAATAAAAAAGAAGTCTATGTTTTTTCATTTATTCACTTAAAAAAACTTACTATATGAAAATTCACATAATAAGTTTCTATCATCTTTATTTATACAAAATTAATCACAAAACAAATAACTGGTAAAGTAAATAAACTAGCAATTGTTGTCAATAATACACATCCTGAACTATATTCTCCATAACACTCATGAGATTTAGCAAGCATCGCAACTGAAGACATCGTTGGTAATCCCATTAAAACTGCCATTGTCATCACTAAATCTTGTGTAAAAGAAGTATAATTTATCATCATGCAATAAAATAAAACAGGAAGTATAAGCATTTTAATAAAAATAGTTCCATAAAATTCTTTTTGTTTAAGGCAATCAAATAAATCAATATAACAAAAGATACCTCCTAAATAAATCATAGCTAATGGTGAAGTCACATTTCCTATCTTACCAAAAGCAGTTAAAAATGTTTGTGGCAAATGAATATTAAACAAAACGAAAACTATTGCTAAAACAATTGCAATCGTTGATGGATTGATCATTTTTTGTAATGATTTCAATTGAAATGTACTTTCACCCTTTTTACTTGTTAAAGATAAACCTAGTGTCCATAATAAAAGTTGATCCACAATCGTAAACAAAGCAATATATAACATTCCTTTTTGTGGAAAAAGTGAACTAATAATGGGAATACCAATAAATCCTACATTACCAAATAATGAAGATGCCAAATAAACATTTCCTTTTTCTTCAGTTATATGAAATACATTTTTTAAACTACAACAAATCAATATTAGTATTCCATAAAAAATAATTGATATAAAAATAACAGGTATTCCTTGTAATAATTCTTCTTTAGTTGCCCCTGTTAAAGTATTATAAAAAAGCATAATTGGTAAAGTGATTTTAATAATTAACTGCGATAAATAATTTAATCCTGTTTCATCTAGTATACTTCTTTTAATTGCATAGATTCCAATTAATGTAAATATCGCAAATATAATTAATTGTTGAACAATCAAATTTACATATTCCATAAATTCTTATTCACCTTTCCTAACAAAGTATATAATTCCATAATCTCTTTTTCAGATAAACCTTTAAAAACTTCTTCTTCCATTTCCTTAAAATGGCGTTGTATTTCTTTAGCTTTTTCTTTACCAATATCTGTTAAATAAACATAATAAGAGCGACGATTCCCATTTAAATTCTTTTTAAAAATCAATCCATCCTTTTCCATTTTAGTAAGAACTGATGTGACAGAGGCAGGTTCAATAAAACATGCTAATGCAATATCTTTTTGCATACATCCTTCATTATTTAATAAATATTCTAAAATTTTTGGTTGTCCAAATGATAATTGAAGATTCTTTATTCTTTCAAAAAACTTTTTTGTGAAAAGCGTATGATTTTCTAACATAAGTAAATGATAATTCATAAAATGCCCTCCTTTAAACAATTAGAATTATAATTATTAGAATTCTAATTGTCAATCAAAATAAAAAAGTCTTTGATTTTTCACAAAGACTTCTATTTATAAATATTCTTTTTAGAAATTTCATTTAAAGAAGAAACACCTGTCATCATCATCGTATTTTCTAATTCTTGACCTAATTGTTGAACATATGCTTCTACACCTTGTTCACCATTACCATAAATCATATTAACAAATGGTCTTGCTATAATGACTGCATCTGCACCTAAAGCAATAGCTTTAAAAACATCTAAACCACTACGAATACCACCATCAACAATAATTTTAACTTGTCCTTTAAATTGATCAGCAATTTCTTCTAAAACAGTAGCTGTAGCAGGTGTTCCATCTAAAACTCTACCTCCATGATTAGAAACAACAATTGCTTTTGCTCCTGCATCAACGGCTTTTTTAGCACCTTCTACTGACATAATTCCTTTAACAATAAAAGGAACTTTAGCATAATCAATGATTTCTTTAAGTTCAGCAACACTTTTTCTACCTGCTGGAGGTATTCTTCCTTGTAAAAAAGGAAGTCCGGCAGCATCAACATCCATTGCTATCGCAAAAGCCTTTGAAGCTTTTGCCAACTCTAATTTTTTAAAACATGTTTCTTTATCCCAAGGTTTAATTGTTGGAACACCGATACCATTATTTTCTTTAATATAATGTGTTGCATGCATCATGATTTCTTCATTTAAACCATCCCCTGTAAAAGCAGCAATCCCACTTTTTGCACAAGCACGTACATAAATTTCATTAAACGTATTATCATTATATAAATCACTATAATGTTGACTTACTGCCCCTACCGGTCCAGCAAAAATAGGATACTTAAATGTTTTTCCAAACATTTCAAAAGTTGTATCAATTTCTTTATTTTCAGCAAGAGTATCCATTTTAACTTCTATCTTTTGCCAAGCCTCATAATTTTTAATAGCTACTGTTCCTGTTCCTTTAGATCCTGGTCCAGGGATTTTATTCGAACAAGCTTTTCCATTACATACTGGACATGACTTACAATAAGGTCCAATAACACTTCTACTTTTTTCTCTTATTTCATTAACATTCATTTTCCTTCATCCTTTATTATTAATTCTTCAAAAGCTTACACCTGTCCTTTAATAAAAATCAAGTTTTTCATAAAAAAACTTGTTTGTACAAATTATACAAACAAGTAATCTTTTCTATGAAGGTACATACAATCCTGGATCTCCATTAATCACTTCAAAATCATCTTTTTCTAAAGCTAGTTCTTGAATAATCGTTCTTTCTAACTCTTCTTTTGTTTGTAAACAAAAACCTCTAAATCCTTTTTTAGAATAATAACTCCAGTTTGCTAGTTGGTTAAGAGATTCATTATTTCTAATATCTGTATATTTTCCTTCCTTAAAGATAACAATCAAATCATATCTTTTTTCTTCATGTTTCTTTTCTTTATTTTTATTCATATAAAAATAAAGACCTACAATAATAACAGCAATGATAAAAATATAAATATTAAAACCCATATAAATCATCCTTTTATTATATCTTAACCCAACATCTTTTGCATTTCTTTTGAATTAATACTAACAATTTCTTTAAAATATTCTTGTTGAGTCTTATCTCCTTTAAATAATTCTTTTTCAATTTTACCATCTTTTAAATAAAGAAGTCTTGAAGAATAAGAAGCAATCAATGGATCATGGCTTACCATAATGATCGTAATATGATTTTCATTCATCTTTTTAAAGATAGATAATATTTCATGTGAATTTTGACTATCTAAGTTTCCTGTTGGTTCATCTGCAATAATGATTTTAGGATTTCCAATTAATGCTCTTGCAATAGCGACTCTTTGTTGTTGTCCACCAGAGCATTCATGAGGATATTTATTTAATAATGATTCAATGTTTAATTCTTTTGTTATTTGATGTACTTTTTTATCAATGATTTTTTTATCTTCTCCAATGAGTTTTAAAGGAATCATAATATTTTCATAAACTGTTAAAGAATTTAATAAATTATAATTTTGAAAAACAAAACCTAAATATTGATATTTAAATTTTCCTAATTGATTTTCAGACATTTGTTTCACTTCTTGATTTAAAATATACAAACTCCCATTAGTAGGAATATCTATTGTTGAAATATTATTCACTAAAGTTGATTTACCAGAACCCGAAACTCCCATTACAACAATAAATTCTCCTGTTTTAATTTCTAAATCGATATTTTTTAAAGCTGTAAATGGTTGTTTACTTCCCATACCATAAATCTTTGTCATATTTTTTGCTTGTAAAACTGTTTCCATAACTATTATTCTCCTTTTAATAATTGTATTTTCCCTACATGATAATTTAATAAAAGACAAATCAATAAAGTCACTACATAGTAAATAAACAACCCACTATAGAAAGTTAACATCATTGAATTCATTAAAATAAACTGTCTAGCAATAAATATTAAATAAGGTAAAGGAATAACGAGAACACACATAAAATAAAGCATATTTTCTTTCAAAAGCATTCTTTTTAAATCACGATAAACATAACCTACTTTATTTAAAATAGTGAACTCTTTCATCTTTGTTTTCTTTTCCATATTCATCTTATATAAAATAGAAATAATCACCATTGATACAATAAACAAATAACTGATCATTCCTGTCACAAATTCATTACTTTTCATATTTTGTGACGCTAAAACAGGTAATAAAACTGTTATTAATAATGTAAGTAATCCTATTAAAGAAGCTGTTGATTTAATCATCAATCCCACATGTGATAAACAAATATATATTTGTTTTCCTTTTAAATTCTTTTTATTTTTTAAAAAGATTTGTGGTAATAAATACTTATATAATCCATACATTCCACCAACACCTAAAGCTGTTGGTGGAATATAATTTATTAAATTTCCTTCAACCGTTATAATTGAACAAAATCCTATCAAATAAATAAGTAAATACATCATCATTTTTTTAAAACTTACAAAGTGAATAGCTTGTACCTTATTTTCATCATTAATCAAAGTATAGATATCACTTTTATGAAGTTGCCCTATTAAAAAGATGATCACAATAACAACTAATACACCTAAAGCTGAAATCGTTGTAAAAAAGGTACTTGGCATAATGGTATAAATTGAATGATTGATTTGTAGATAAGGATATATCTTTGAATGAATGAAAAATAAGCTAAGAACACCTAAAATAAATGAAATCGGTAAAACAAAGATAAAGACGATTCCCATTTGAATAAGTGTATATTTAATAAAATCTAATAAGTTAAAACCACAAGTAAATAAAATACCAAATTCTTGATGTTTTTTATTGAAATTATATTGGCTGGCATAAATAATCATAAACCAACAAAATAAAAGAATTAAAAATGGTAATCCCATTGATAATGGTATATCTGCTCCAAGAGGATCATCTATTCCTCTAGCCCTATCTGCTTCTATTAAATAGGGATTGTTGATAAATTCTGAAAAGATCAAATGAATGACAATTGCAAAAATAAGTGTGAGTCCATAAATCATATATTGTTTTTTATTTCTTTTTAATGTTAACGTAGCTAGTGAAAAAACCTTCATTGCTTCCACCTCCTAACTTCATCATAAACTTTCCATCACACCTTACAATAAAAGTGACACCAACAACCTAGAAATGACACAAACAACATCTTTAACGAAATAACTTATGATACAATACAGTTAAAGGAGGGAATAGCATGAAATATAAAGTAGGCAAACCCAACTATAAATCAAGTTTTATTTATTCAGCTTTAATTATTGCTTGGGCTATTTTTTTAATACTTTTTAGTCCCTTTCAAGCAATGAATATTTTTGGAATCATTCTTATTTTTTTAATTATCTTTATCTTTCTTCCAAGCATGGCATTTTGTAAAAATATTTGGGAAGTTGATGAACATTATCTTAAATACACTTTTTATGATAGTGTAGTAGAAAAATCTCGTGCTTTTTTTCATAGTCTTTTTACAAGAAAAATAGATTATCAAATGAAAATAAAACTAGATAAAATTATGTGTATCCAAGTTACTTATGAAGCAGTTCCGATGCTTTTTTATGGAACGAATGGTTATAATGTTATTTTTAATGTATTGATGAAAGATGGATCTTCTTTTTCTTTTCAACCCATTGTTACAAGGAAAAGAAAAGAAGTAATAGATGCAATTGAATTTTTAAAAGAAAAAGGCATTATTTTTAAAGATCGTTATCATATTCTTGATCAATTAGATAAAAAAGAACCTTTAGCTTATTATTTAGAAAAGATAGCTGGTGATAGAAAATGATTCGTATTGCCTGTTATATACAAGATTATTATTTTGAGATAATCAAAAAATATTTTGTAGCAAAAGATTACTATTTAGAAAAATTCAATCCAGCATCTTATGATGATATCTATTTTATTGAAATCAATTCACTTAATGATTTAGATAAAATCCATCAAATCAATAAATATCCAGAAACTTTGATTTACATTATTGGTCCTAAAGATTTTCATTTACTCAATGAATGTTTAACCTTAGGGGTACATTTATATTTTGAAAATGATGATTTAGAAAATAGTCTTTATTCCAAATCAGAAACCATTCATCAACAAATATTTTCAAGATTTAAAACTTATCATTATAAAAACAAACAAATGTCTTTTGAATTAAGGCTTGCTCAAATCATGTATGTAGAATCAATGAATCATAAACTTATTATTCATCATGATAATGGTGACTTTATTGAAAGAAAAAACTTATCTTCTTTTATTAAAGAAATTGATTCTAATAATTTTATTCAAATTCATAAATCATTTGTTATTAATAAAAACTTTATCAAAGAAATCAAAGCAAAAGAATTGATTTTAAAAGATTCTACAATTCTACCAATTGGGGCTCTATACTAAAACTGGAGGGGAAATATATCCTGCTCCAGTTTTCTTATATTTAAATAGACATAGCTTTCATACCGTTTTACAATTTAAATGACCAAAAATAAATAGAAAAGAGGTATTCCACTATGTCCAATTTGAATTATATCAATGATTTATTTAAATCTCTAGATTTTCCTGATAATTTATCTGATTATTTTATTCCTGTCCCTTATGAGGACTCTGATTCTTGCTTTAGATATGGTCTTGATAAGCATGGTCACCATTCTAAATTTATTAGACTTAGATCTGTTCTTAAAGATAATTTCGTCTGTCCTCATTGCGGCGTTATCGAACATCATGAATCTAAAGGTTTACGTAAGATTTCCCTGTCTCATATTGCCAATGGTCATCAAAGATTCGTTATTGAGGTTGAATACAGAAGATATTTCTGTCATTCATGTCATTCTTATTTTAAGGATGATATCCCTTTTAAATTTAAAAATACTAGAATGACTTCTTCTGCTGCTCATGCCTGCCTGATTCAATTTAGAGAGAATACGGCCATGGCCGTTATTTCTCGTATGATGGGTGTTTCTAAATCTTCTGTATACAGAATATTTTTTCATCACATCAAAGTAAAAGAACGATTCTATCATCTTAAGTCTGTTATTTCTATTGATGAATTTAAAGCAACCACTGATAAAGGAACTTATGCTTTTCATATTACCGATCCTATCAACGGCAAAACTCTTGATATTATTGAAGACAGAAAAGAACGCAGTCTAAGAAACTATTTTCTTAGATTTCCCTATAAAGAAAGAAAAAAAGTAAGGATCATCATTATGGATCTTTCCAATCCTTTTCGTTGTATCATGCAGCGTCTTTTTCCCAATGCTTCTATTATCGCTGATCGTTTTCATTATGTAAAATTATTCGGTGAATGTCTAAAAAGAAGCAGACTGGATACCTGTTCTTCATTAAAAAATGAAAAGATAGCCAAATCTATTAAGAAAAATCTTCATCTTTTTGACAAATATAGAAAGGATCTTGATGATCAAACAGAATGGTATGATCGTCATTTAAAAAAACACTTTACCTGCAGAACATATGTTGAACATATATTTGAACAGGATGGTACAGATGAATTCTACCAGAGCTATATGATCTATCAGAATCTGTTGAAACTCATCCATGAAAAGCACAATGATTACAAGAAAGAATTGAATAACTGGCTGAACCATATATTTGAAACAAATAATACATATTTTATTTCGTCTGCAAAAAACATAAGAAAGAACTGGTTTGTGCCAATACTTAAGTCACTTACATACAAAGCAATCTATGTTAGAAACGATAAAACATATGAAACAAGTTTTAATAATGGTTTTATTGAAAGTATGAACAACAAGGTCAAGCTTGTAAAACGAAATGCCTATGGCTACAGATATTTTTATAATTTAAGAAAGAGGATTCTTCTTCATCTTGGGTTCTCATATGAATTTGAGTAAAAGAAAAGAGATAGCTTTCGCTATCTCTTAAGCCCCTCCACTATTGACACGGAGCCCCAATTGGTAGAAACTTTAAAGAAAGTATTTAAAAAGTAAAGATTGCCAATCTTTACTTTTTTCATTTAATTATTTCTATTTTTATTTAAATAATCTAAAAACTTTTGAATACTCTTTTCATTTCCCATTTGTGCCAATTGAAAATAATGTCTATTTGATAATTCCTCTGGCATACATTTTTTACCCGAATAATGATTTTTAAAAGCATGAATATTATCTAGACCAACACCTCTACCAAGCTTTTGGGCATTTTTATAACTTGCATCTTGTAAAAAAGGAGGGATAGGGACTTGGGTTGTTTGCTTGGCATCTGCCATTGCCTGTGTGATTCCTCGAGATACCGTATCTGATTTAGGAGAACAACAAACATAAAGTGCTGCATGAGCTAAGATCTTAGCCGCTTCGGGCATTCCTATTCTTTCTACTGCCAAAAAGGCACTTGTTGCTACTTCTAAAGCTCTTGAATTAGCAAGACCAATATCTTCACTTGCACATACACATATTCTTCTTGCAATATATTTGACATCTTCTCCAGCAATCAACATTCTAGCAAGATAATATAAAGTTGCATCAGGTTCTGTATGTTTCATAGATTCAATAAAAGCAGAAATCGCATCATAATGATTATCGCCACTTTTATCATAGCGAATTGCTTTTTTTTGAATACATTCTTCTGCGACTTCAAGACTGATGTGAATTTTTCCTTCTTTGTTTTTATCTGTAGTAAGATAAGCAAGTTCTAAGGCATTTAAAACACTTCTTGCATCACCACTAGCCATGTCAGCTAAAAAGTTTTTAGCATCTTCATCAATTATGATTTTTTCATTTCCTAAACCACGTTTTTGATCAGTAAGCGTTCTATCAATTAAACTGATCAAATCTTGTTTTTCTAAAGGTTTTAATTCAAAGATACGGCATCTTGAAAGTAAGGCATTATTGACTTCAAAATATGGATTTTCGGTAGTGGCTCCAATGAGAATAACAATGCCATCTTCTACATAAGGAAGAAGATAATCTTGTTGTGTTTTATTAAAACGATGAATTTCATCGATAAATAAAATCGTTCCTTTATGATAAGCATTTTGATTAAATTTAGCTTCTTCTATTATCTTTTCCACATCTTTAATTCCTGCATTCGTCGCATTTAATTTACAAAAATGTGAATTTGTTGTATTAGCAATAACTCTCGCAATCGTTGTTTTTCCAACCCCTGGAGGTCCATATAAAATAATAGAACCTAAACGATCTGCTTTAATAGCACGATAGAGTAATTTATCTTTTCCAATAATATGTTGTTGGCCTACAATTTCATCTATACTTACAGGGCGCATTCTACTAGCAAGTGGTAGTTGTCTTATATCTTCATCCATATCAAATAAATTCATTTTCTTTCCTCATTTCTTATTTATCCACATTATAAACTTTCTCTAAAAGAAAAAGAAGTATTTAAACGTCTTACAAAATCAGAAGACTCCTTTTAAACACTTTTCTTTCGAAAATATAAATACGAATAAATAATTGGCAAAAGTACCGGAATAAAAACAAAAATAAAGAAAATAAATAAATTCATAAATGGTGATAAAACAATAAGAAGAATACCACCAATAACCATGCATTTTCCACCAAAACGGTGTGTATGATACCAATTGTCTGGATCATCTAATGCCCACGAAGTACGAATTCCTACTGTATAATTTGGTTTGACTGTTGGTATATAATTACCTAAAACAATAAACAATACCCCTATCATCAATTCTGTAAGAAAACTAATATTTGTGATATAACCTAACGCATAACCATATATACAACTACAAACAAGCAATGAAATCAACGGACTGATCCATAATACGATTGAAAACATCTTCTTATTAATATTTTTAGACTTTGGATCAATACTTGTTCCTATCACACAAAAAAGATGAATAACAAGTAAAATCAATGGTAAGACAAATACAGTAAATTCTTTAGAAGAATAACCATTTGGTTGACCATTAAAATTAAAATGTGTAGCAATTGATTGTGGTAGTTGATTCCATAAAAGTAATCCAATAACTATAGGAAGCAATGTCACAATAGATGTTAATATTATCATTTTTTTATTTTGTTTAATCATTTTTAGTATCTCCTTTTAACTCACTGATCCACAACATAATTTCCTCAAGCACTGTTGCATTAAGTTCATAATAAATAAACTTTCCTTCTCGCTCATCTCGAATCAAACCCGCTTCTTTTAAAACCAATAGATGTCTTGAAATAGCAGCTCCCGAAATGGAAAAATGCTTAACAATATCACCCGCAGACATTCTTGATTGTTTCAATAAATTAAGTATTTCTCGTCTTGTTGGATCCGCTAAAGCATGTAGCGTATTTTGCATTGCCATCTTTATCACCTCATTATCATTTAACATTTAACTTAAATGTTAAATATAGTATATCATATTTATTAAAAAAAAGAAGTATTAGATTTTTATCTGACCACTTCTTTAATCATTGTTTCTACAGTTGTTGTCGCTTCACTATTAGAAATACTTATAAAAGTTCCCATATTTAGGATGACTAATAAAATACCAAAAATAACGATTATCAATAAAATGATAGCTATTGTCTTCATTATTTTTCTATAACGTCTATTTTTTATTGTTAGTTGTTCATTTATTTTAGCTAATTGTTTAACAATCTCACTTTGATCTGTTGTTGTAATTTGACCATCAAGAAGAATATTCACATCTGTTTCTAATACGTTTACTATTTTAGAAAGCATATCTACATCAGGCAATGAAAGCCCCTTTTCCCATTTACTAACAGTCTGTCTAACAACATTCAATTTTTCAGCGAGTGTTTCTTGCGTATAACCTTTATCTTTTCTTATTTTCTTTAGGTTTTCAGCAAACATTCCTCTATCCTCCTTTATTAAGATAAACACATCTTATATAAAAATAGTTGTTGCTTCAAGCAACGCATATTAACATTCTTTATTTTACTTCATCATAACTTGGAATTGAGTCAACTGCACCAAATCTTGTCACCGCAATTGCACTTGCTTTTGTTGCTAAGTTTGCTGATTCAACTAAAGAGAATCCTTCAAGAATTCCTTTTACAAAATAACCAATATAAGTATCTCCTGCACCTGTTGTATCTATCGCATTAACTTTCATTGCTTCTACTTTGACATCTTCATTGTTTGTTAAAACTCTGCTTCCATCTTTTCCCATTGTAAAAAGAATATTTGTATGTGGATATTTTTGTTTTAACACTTGTAGAATCTTTTCATAATTTTCTTCACCGCTTAAAGCAGCACCTTCTGTTTCATTGACTACAAGCCATGTTACTTTTTCAATTGGATAATTTTGAATTGATTCATCATAAGGAGCTGCATTGAAAAAAATCTTCATTTCTTTTTCATAACAGCGATCAATAATATAAGGTACATTATTGATTTCATTTTGTAAAACAATCACATCACCCTTTGAAAAATGAGATAAAACCTCATCAATATATTCAAAATCAATCTCTTTATTTGTTCCACCATATAAAAGAATATGATTTTGACCACTTTGGTCAACTTCAATAATAGCATGTCCTGTTGGCTTATTTGAAATTTTTAAATAATCAATATTCACATTCTTTTCTACAAGCGCATCTTTTAATAAAGTGCCATCATTTCCAATAATTCCTGCAAAATACGTTTCATTTCCTGCAAGAGACATTGCAATTGCTTGATTAACACCTTTTCCACCACATTTAACTGCATATTCAAGACATCCTTGTGTTTCTCCTGGTGCTGTAAAATGATTGACTTTATATACATGATCCAAATTAGCGGATCCAAAACATAATACTTTCATAAATCCTCCATAACTTCTTATTTTTATATTCACATTATAAACATTATCCTCTTTTTATAAAAGAAAAAGAAGTATTTAGATTTTTATTATAAATACTTCTTTTAATCATTTCTAAATTCATAACATTCTGGAAAAGATGTTTGTTCAATATATGTATCCGCTTTTGAACTATAAACATCTTCCATTATTACATAAGGTAGATTATTGACCTTTTTATAAAGAAGACCTGTACTTATATTTAAAGAAAATATTCTTTTAGTTTCAGCTAAAAATTTTAATTTTTCTTTTGGCAATTTTATAATATATACTTTCCCTAAATCACTATTATCATCTTCTTCAAACGTCTTACATCCCTCATTTATCCATAATCTAAAATCAAACCATTCATCAGGATCAGAAATACCAATTGATCCTGCATCTAAAAAGCCACACAATGTAGCATCTTTTGTTGCCTTTATAACGAGTTCCCAATCTCCATTATCATTACCAATACTTATATATTCTGGCATATTATTAGAAAAATCATGACATTTGTACATTTCTATAATCTCTTTTGTACTATAAAAAACATATTCATTTAATACCGCACCATTTGTTATTTTTAAAAATTCTTTATAGACATCTGGCAATATACCCTTTATTTGATTATTTACTAAATGAATATCTTCATCAGTTGCTGGTTTATTTTTTTCAATGAATTCAATATTTTTTAAATCCATAAAATCACCTCATCTATTTCTTAAAGAAATGAAAATCACAACAATCTCCGCCATAACCTAAAGTTTTTGTACGCGTAAATCCAATCTTTTTAAGACCACCATAAGTCACATCATCTACATCACAGAATAAACGACACAACTCTTCACAGTCATTTTCCTTGCATGCTGTATGCCATAAACATTTAGTAATAGTAACATCATAATGATTTTTACCATAGCTTTGGGTATTTTCTTGTAAATCTGTTGTACGCATGATTTTTAAAAAGATAGAACTATAAATTTTATAAAACCCAGGCACTAATTCCATTTTAGCGGTAGATACATGTTTCTTTATTGCAATTTTATCAATCATATATTTTCTCATATATTGATAGACATCTTCTTTTGAAAATTCTTCATTCAATAAGACTTTATATAAAGCAATTCGTGGTAGAATTGTTTGAATGAGTGTTTTCATTTGACTTTCTGTTTTATCTTTTGTATTTTCAATAATTTTATAAAGTTCTTTTTCTTGTTTATCAAATATTTCATTTCCTTTATTTGGACCAAATTCTTCGATTAAATATGATTTTACTTGTTTTTGTTGTTTGATTTTCATTATAAGTACACCTCTTTCATACAATAACATTATAGCGTTATCATAAAAGAAAAAGAAGTATTCAAACTTTTTAGTTATAAATACTTCTTTAATTTTATTGTGTATTCTAAATTATAGAAATCATTAAAACACAGATAGTACTTAATAATGTCCCCAATAAATAATACTCCGCAAATTCCTTATCCTCTGAAATTTTATTATACCTAGCTATTGATTTTGCAGTCAAAACCAATCCAACCGAAGAATATTGCCTAATTAATAAGAAAAATAACATAATTATTCTTTCAATAGTACCTATCATTCTTCCGGCTTTTTTTGTATTCTCACTATTCTTTTCTTTAGCAATAGGTTTATAAGGTTGTAGAATATTCATTATGAATATATTAGTAGGTTTATGTATAAGCAAAATTTGAACAAATAAAACAATTAAAAAACTGATTGAAATACCTATAGTATTTAATACATTCAAAACCATTGGATTATATTTATAAACTTTTCCAGATTCAACCATAAAGTAAGCAACTACTATTAATATAGATATATGAATAATTTGATCTATTGTAAAAATATATTTTTGATATTTTTTATTAACTCTCTTTTTTCTAAATAATATTTTGATACATCAATCACTAGATGTGAAAGTATAATTACCCATATAAATTTACTTTCAATATTTCTAAAAATAAGATTCAATATAATCCAAGTTCCTATTCCATAAACTATACTATGAATCCATACATATTTCACATTCGTTTTCTTTTTTATTGCCATGAATTCATTTTGAAAATAAAAATCAGACAAAACATGTGTAAGCAACAATACTATAAATATTTCTTTATAACTTAACATTCCGTTTTACCTCACTTAATATTTTATTAACAGAATTAAATGCATCTCTATACGCATAAAAATGAGTTTTAGATAAAATTTGTTGGATATTTGATTGTGTAACATTAAAGTAACGTGCTGTTTCAGTTTGATTTTGCTTTTCAAATAAAACATAATACACAACTTCCCTTTGCTTTTTAGTCCATTCTTTTTCTATACAATACATTAATTTTAAAATAGAATTCAAAGATAATTCTTGAAAATTGTTATCTCCATCTATTTTAATTTGTATATCACCATATTCACTTTCTTTTTTCTTTTCTAATATTTTCAACTGTTCTATGCTATCTCTTGCTTTATAATATCCAGGTCCATCCGCACCAATAGATATATTTGAATCAATATCAGTAGTAATTGCTCCAATCCCAACGCCAAATCTTATTTTTACAGGATACGACTCTTTTTTTATATATTGAATTATATTCATAACATTTTTTCCAGAATATAATAATCCTTGAAATTCATCTCCTAAAGTAATTGTAAAATTAGAAGCTATTGAATCAGAATATATTTTATTAATTTCATTTAATATTTCATTTAATTTATTTTGAAATTCTTTTCGTTCTTTAATATTCCTTGAGTTTTTGACATCTCCTATAATGGCAATATATGGACTATAATCAAATAAAAAAAACATTTTCATACCTCCTCATATATAGTCCTAGTATAATATAAACCTATCACGCCTTCAACATTTATAAGTTATTTTACTAATAATTTTAAACTATAATTAATTTAACTTATTATTTAATTATTGAATATAAAAAAAGAAGTATTCAAACTTATAGTCTAAATACTTCTTTAAATATCATTATTCACCTTTTTTATTTAAATCTCTAATAACTTGAATCACACTTGATGAATCCAATGCGCCACAACCTTTTCTTTGTGCTAAACGATACATTTGTAATCCTGTATTTAAAGTAAAGTTTGGCATTTGTAAATCATTACAACAATCTCTTGCAAGTTCAAGATCTTTGACAACTAAATCCAAAGCAAAACCTGGTTGATAATCTTTTTCTTTAACCTTATTCATTTTTCCTTTTAAAATCATATTATTACCTGAACTTGTTGTTACAACATTATAGAAAGTATCTTCATCAATTCCTAAAGCATCAGCCATTGCTAGAGCTTCTCCATTGATTACTTGTGTTGCAAAAGCCATATAGTTATTAATAATTTTAATGGCTTGCCCATTTCCTCTACCACCAATAAAATGGAACGTTTTACCAATTGTTTCTAAATAAGGCATCAAATTACTCTTTTCAATTTCTTCTTGAGTTGCACCAATCATGATAGATAAAGCTGCATTTCTTACACCTGCTGGTCCACCACTTACTGGCATATCATAATAATAAATTCCCTTTTCTTGTGCTTTGTTTGATAAACTTACTGCTAAAGCAGGAGAAATCGTACTAAAATCCATGATTATTTGTCCTTCTTTACCATTTTCAAGCAATTCTTCAACAACAGGTTCAACTTGTTTAGGTCCAGGTAATGATAAACCAATAATATCATTATTTTCCATTAATTCTTTTAAATTTGAGGCAATACTTGCTCCTTCTTTTTGTAAATCTAAACATTTTTGTTGGCTACGGTTATAAACCATAACTTGTCCAAATTTCTTTAAAAAGTTTTCTGCCATAGGATATCCCATGTTTCCAAGTCCAATAAATCCAATTCTTCTTTCCATTTTTTGTTTCCTCCTTAAGTAACATTTCGTTACTTATATATTAAGTGACGATTCGTCACTTGTCAATACTTTTTTAATATGATATTCTATAAACAAAGGAGATTACTTAAATGGAATTAAATAACACACGTGCACGAAGTCCTGAAAAGAAGCAGGAACGTTTTAATCAAATCATGGAAGTAACAAATGATTTATTCTTAAAACAGTCTTATCACGATATTACCCTTACAACTATTGCTAAGGCTTTAACTTGGTCTAGAGGTAATTTATATAAATACGTTAATACAAAAGAAGAAATCTTTTTGGAAATCTACCTTTCAAAACAAGAAGAATTCATTGATTCTCTAAAAGAATCTTTTGAATTTAAAAAAATAGACCAAGTTTATTTTGCGAATAAACTTAGTCAATGTTTTGATCAACATCGTCTTTATTTGCGTTATCATAATATTCTTGCAAGTATTATTGAAACCAACGTTTCGGTTGAAAAACTTGCTGATTTTAAAATAAAATCATATAAACAAAGAGAATATTTCTTTGAATTGTTGCAAGTTCAATGTCCACATCTTTCATCAAAACAAGTAAAAATGTTATTTTTAACTTTAATGTATCATGCGTGTGGATTAGATTCCCATACACATGGAACAAAGTTATTAGAAGATGCTATGGCTCTTGCAAATTTAGAAATCTATTATGATGACTACTGTCAGTTAATGTCTAACTTTATCATCATGTGTTTAAATAACTTTAAATAAAGAAGCAGAAATAAAGAAAGGAGAAAAGAAATATGTCCAATAAAGAAAATAGCATTTATCATGTCAAAATAGATGGATTTCATGGGGAATTGTTTCGACCAGTAGAAGATAAATATCCAGGAAAAGCACTGATTTGTTTTAGTGGTAGTGATGGCGGATGTGAAATGTCTAAATTACTAGCAAGTGTTTTTCAATCACATGGACTTACGACACTCGCAATAGCTTATGTAGGAGAAGAAGGATTACCAGATAAATTCGTTAATGTTCCTATTGATACAATAGAAGTCGCTGCAAAACATTTACATAATCTAGGCTATGAAAAAGTAGGACTTTGGGGAATTTCAAAAGGAGCAGAACTTGCACTACTTGCAGGAAGTCTTCTACCTGAAATAGTTAACGCCGTCATCTCTGTAGCCCCTATGAGCACAGTATGTCAGGGATTTGCGAAAGAAAAAGGAATTGTTTTTAAGCCTCAAAGTAGTTGGAGTTTTCATGGAAAAACACTTCCTTATACTCCATTTGAACAAGAAAAATTCCCAATGGGTCACATCTTATGGAAAAGCCTTCAAATAAAAGACATAACAATGTGTGATCTTTATGAACCTGTGATTCAACATCCAAATCCAGAAGCCGTCATTCAAGTTGAAAAAATAACAGGTCCTATTCTTCTTATTTCATCTAAAATGGATAATATGTGGCCCTCAGAACTTGCTGCAAAGAAAATTATGAAACGATTAGATGAGCAAAAGTTTCCATACTTATATCAACATTTAAGTTATGATTATGGGAGTCATCTATTTGTCCCAATGGAATTAAGAAGTACAAAATTTTTCAAAGGTGACCGTGGAAAAAATAAAGAAAACGGGCGAAAAGCACGAATGGACTCACTCGTAAAAACACTAGAATTTGTTTCAAAGTGGTAAAAATTCTAGGCATTAGAAAAGGTAAGGATTGTTGAATCCTTACCTTTTCATTTTGATGCAATTGTTCTCCGATTTGTAAACAAATTATAGCATTACATATTTTATATATACTAGTTCATCTCAAAACAAATCGAACATTGCATATCATTTTATCCCTTACCTGTTGCATTAACAATATAAGTATAACTTTTTTAAATCATATTTAAATTTAATATCAATGGTTGCCTCTTATTCGTTTATAGATTTCGAATTGTCTATTTATTTCGTCCTCTTGATTTAATTTTATTCCTTTTGCTTCTAATATACGTTCTATCGCCTGTTCAATACTAAGTGTATGATATGGCAAAAATAATCCTCTTAATTCTTTCGGCTTTACAATTTTATAAACTCTAGTTGATGGTAACTCATATGTATATGAGAAATATCTATATAAATATCCTATCCAATACATTTCGTTTTTTGTATACTTTACTGATCCATATTTTGATTCTTTATATTCCTCTTCGATTCGTTTAATTATATCTTTTGGTTGTATATTCATTTGTAAAACACTTTCATTATCCAGCGTTTTTGCGACTTTACTATACATAAATCTTCGCATAAATATTTCTGAACTCGTTGCAGTTAATTCAAGAGATAGTTCAAAAGTATTACCTTGCAAATCACATAATAACAAACCATCTTTATCCATTTTTTTCATGATATTCACCTTACCTACTTAAACTAAAATCTCATCAATATATTTACCTTTTCCTCTATATTGTATTCTTGCTAATTTTACTTTATCCTCACCCAGTTTAGAATCAGAACTTCTCATCTCTTTATAATAGTTTTTCTCATTATCAGCAAGATATACACGTTCCACAATTTTTAATTGAGAGATAGCTAAATCACTCACAAAAACATACTGTTTTCCAAGATTTGTAGCAGCTAAACAATGTTTACATTGTTCATCAGTTATTTCTCCTTGAATAAAGGAATCAATAATCCTAAACATCCTATTATCTGCTATTGGCGCAATAATATAATCACAATTTCTTGAATCTTTTATTATTTTTTGAACAATCGGGTGATTCTTATAATTTTCTAAAGCCCCTCGATAATATGCTATCGTCATCATCCATTCTTGATTTACAAAATACTCTTTACATCTAAGATTTTGATTATCAAAATCCAAATAATATACAGAGGATCCTTCGAAACCAGAAACAAATGATATTGCTTGTACATAAGTTTCTCCAGTATAAAATCCTTGTCCAAAGTCGTTATTTATTCTTCCTACATATGTATTTATAGATCCTTTTATAGTTCCCTTTGCTCCATGAAAAAGCAATTTATGATTTAAAGGTAATTTTTCTATCCATAGCATTTCTTTTAATCGATTTAATTGTATTTTTTTATCAAAAGCAAAGTTATATACTCGATCCATCAACTGACTTGATGGCTTTGTTTTACGAAGTTCGTTTCGCGAAATAGTTACCTGTTCTACCCCTATTTGTTTAGCCATTTCAAACTGAGTATAACCTAATATTTCTCTTATTGCTTTTAAATCATCTGAAAAATTATAATCCATAGTATCACCTCAACTTGTTTATAACACATTACTTAAATAAGTTCAACAACAACTTGTTTATAACATATTACTTAAATAAGTTATTGTATTATCACATAAAAAAGTATCTAAACTTCTTACAAAGTCCAAATGCTTCTCTAGATATCTCATAAAAGTTATTACTAACGTTTTGAGAATTCCAAATCCTTATAAAACAAGGATATTCAAGCAATTTTGTTGCATACAAGATGTATTGCCAAAATCACTCATATCACTAATTTCATACTAAAATTAAACGCTCGTAACAACTCTACATTACATAAATCTCTGAATAGTTATATCCGTGTAGATTTTCATCCTCTGTATGTTCAGAAAATATTTCTTGCTTTTCCATATATTTAACAAACAAATTCAATTAAAAAAAAGAGCGTTTAATCTTCTTTCAAAGTTTAAACACCTCTAATATCTTATAAAAAAAATATCACAAACACCATTCTAATTCCACACTTAAAATTGTAAAAGTAGAATTTTATGTTAATAATACCATTTATAAAGAAAATATATTTAATGCATTTTGAATATTATTAAAAGCATCTGCAAGTGGTTTACCATCAATAAAAGCATGACTGACTTTCATATGAACAGACATTTTATATTTTTGCCCCTCTTTAACGTATTTGCCCCAACCAATGCAGGGAATAATATTATACGTTTGATCATCACTTCCAAAAGGTGTTGTAATAACAGGTAAAGTCATAGATTGATAATCAATCCATGGAATACATGAAAAATAGATAAGATCTGTTCTTTCAAGATCAGTATTTTCTGGATGAATATTTTTTTCGTTTTTTGCTTTATTAATAATAGTTAATACACTTTCATAGAAAGTATGATATTTTTCAAATTCACAACTTCGATTAACAAAATAATCAAAATTATTAGCAACCGTAAAACTGCACCCTACTTTATCATAAACACAAGGTTCGCCATCAATGATTCTCATACGAAATTCCGGTATATTATTAAGTTCCTTTAAAACAATATATAGAAAATCAGCAAAGAAAGATTGATTGTTTTCCTTACAATAATTAACTAAATGTGTAACATCCATTCTAACTGTCATATCATAAATCGATGTTCTCATTTGAATAAATTCTTTATATAATTCTGCACGATTCCAATTATCAATATCTATTTTCTTATAATTAGTCATTTTATAAAATTTCACCTCATTTATTTAGCATTCTATTTTTAGACATCTTTTTTTATTTATAGCTTATTTTATTTCATATCACGTCCGAAAGCAACAATATTTAATATAGTGGTTTTTATTTCACAAAAAAACCCAAATCGAAATGTCGATTTGAGTTTTTTGAATTTCTCCGAATAAACGTATAAATTAACGTTTAGATAGTTCCAAAATAACTGTGTTTCCTATATTGTAAGGCTTTCTGATGT
>NZ_JBKYAR010000016.1:0-61312 GCF_047023275.1 Faecalibacillus sp.
AAGCATCATCGCGGCGAAGATAGTACGTTGTGCGAAAATAGCTCGTTGCCAGTTTTTTTTTTTTGCGTTTTTTATTCAAAAAAAAGTTCTCAATCAAGAGAACTTTTTAAATACATTGTTTTAATTTTTCAACGATTTCTTCTATTTTATTACTATTTAATGATGAATAGTTCATGACATATATATTGTTATTTTCTATGGAATTTGAATAATATTTAGAAAGAGGGTTTAATTTGATTCCTTTGCTATAAGCATTATTAATAATTTCTTTTTCTTCTTTTTTACTTTTTATTTTCATTAAAAAATGAACACCAGCAGATTCATTATAAATTTCAACTTTATTTTTTAAGACACTTGATTGAAAAGCATTTAATATAATTTCTTGTTTTTTTTGATAATAATTTCTTAAACGATTAATATGTCTTTCAAAATGTCCATTTTCAATAAATTTTGAAAGTGTATACTGTTCAAAATTAGAAACAGTACATGAATAAAAAGATAATCTTTTATAGTATTCATTAGCTAAACTTTCTGGTAAGACCATATATGACATACGAATCGTTGAAGATAATGTTTTAGTAAAAGTATTCATATAAATAACTTTATCTGAAACATCAATACTTTGTAAAGTAGGAAGAGGCTTACCACCTAATCTTAATTCACTATCATAATCATCTTCTATAATATAATGATTTTTTACTTTATTTGCCCATCCAAGTAATTCATAACGTCTAGAAATAGGCATTACAATTCCTGTAGGAAATTGATGTGATGGTGAAATATGAATCACATCAATATCTTTCCTCTCTAATTCTTGAGGATCTATCCCATAACTATCCATATTTACATATTCAAAATGAACATTCATACTTTTATAAATTTGTGCTGTTTTAGGATATCCAGGATTTTCTAAACCATATTTAATATCATTTCCTAACAATTGAATAATTAAACTATATAAATATTCTGTTCCTGCACCAATAATAATTTGTTCAGGTTTTACATCCATATCTCTAAACTCTTTTAAAAAAGTAGCAATATTTTTTCTTAACTCAAGAATTCCTCCACAAGGAGAATTAATCATAAGTTCTTTTTGATTATCTTTCAAAACTTCTTTCATTGTTTTAATCCATGTTGTAAAAGGAAATATTTCACTTTCAGTTTGATTACTAGAAAAATCAGCTAAATAATGTGTATGTCCACTTGTCAAAACAACTGTTTCTTGATGTACTTGTTTTGTTGGTTGTACATCATTTAAATCAGCAACATAAAATCCTTTTTTAGGTAAAGAATAAATAAATCCTTCAGACATCAATAAACTATAAGCATTTTCAACAGTAATCACGCTTATACCTAAATTTTTAGCGAAAGTTCTTTTTGATGGTAAACGTTCTCCAGGCTTTATCTTTCTTAAAACAATATCTTTTTTTATACATTTATATAAATGTTCATAAAGAGAATCTGACCCTATATTTGAAAGATTATAAGTTAACATAATGATTTCCTCCTAAAACTGACCTTATTGAATATATTTATTTTGAATATTTTTTTATGTTCACATTTAAGTATAATAAAAGCCATAACAAAAGTAAACAGGGGGATCAAAAAATGGAAAATGAAAGATATACATTAAATAAACAATTAGCACAAATGTTAAAGGGTGGAGTTATTATGGATGTCACAACACCTGAACAAGCAAAAATTGCAGAGGAAGCAGGGGCTTGTGCAGTAATGGCACTTGAAAGAATTCCTGCAGATATTCGTGCAGCAGGGGGAGTTGCTAGAATGTCTGATCCAAAAATGATTCAAGAAATTCAAGCTGCTGTAAGTATTCCAGTTATGGCAAAATGTCGTATTGGACATTTTGTAGAAGCTCAAATATTACAAGCAATCGAAATTGATTACATTGATGAAAGTGAAGTATTATCACCAGCAGATGATGTTTATCATGTCAATAAAAGAGAATTTGAAGTACCATTTGTATGTGGTGCTAAAGATTTAGGAGAAGCGCTTCGTCGTATTAATGAAGGAGCAAGTATGATTCGTACAAAAGGTGAACCAGGAACAGGGGATATTGTACAAGCTGTTCGTCATATGAGAATGATGAATAAACAAATTGCTCAAATTTCAGCACTTAGAAAAGATGAACTATTTGAAGTTGCAAAACAATTACAAGTACCTTATGAACTTGTAGAATATGTACATGATCATAAAAAATTACCAGTTGTTAACTTTGCAGCTGGTGGAGTCGCAACACCAGCAGATGCAGCTTTAATGATGCAACTTGGTGCTGAAGGTGTATTTGTTGGTTCTGGTATCTTTAAATCAGGAAATCCCAAAAAACGTGCAGCAGCGATTGTACAAGCTGTTACAAATTATACAGATGCTAAGTTGATTGCAAAATTATCTGAAGATTTAGGGGAAGCAATGGTTGGGATTAATGAACAAGAAATTGAAATCTTAATGGCTGAAAGAGGTAAATAATGAAAGTTGCAGTTTTGGCTTTACAAGGTGCTTTTATTGAACATGAAAAAAGATTAGAACAATTAGGAGTGACTTGCATAGAATTAAGACAAAAAAGTGATCTTGATCAAGAGTTTGATGGTCTTGTTTTACCTGGTGGTGAAAGTACAGTTCAAGGTAAACTTTTAAAAGAATTGGATATGTTTGATTCTTTACAAAAACGTATTCAAGAAGGACTGCCAACGCTTGCAACTTGTGCGGGACTTATTTTACTAGCACAAAATATTGAAAATCAAGATCAAACTTATTTTTCAACAATACCTATGAGTGTTAAAAGAAACGCTTATGGTAGACAACTAGGAAGTTTTCATACCATTGAAGAAGTTAAGGGAATAGGAAAAGTGCCTATGACTTTTATTCGAGCACCTTATATCGAAAGTGTACAAGAAGGTGTTGATATTCTTTCTAAAGTAAATGACCATATTATTGCTGTTAAGTATAAAAACCAACTTGCACTTGCTTTTCATCCAGAATTAGATGAAGATCATTCTATTCATCAATATTTTATAAATATGATTAAAAAGTCTACGAGGTAGGCTTTTTTCTTATATAATAAAAGTAAAAGGAAGTGTTAAGATGAATCATCATATAGAAGTAATGAATTCTAATATAAAATATCCAATTATTTTTTATAATCATTTTTTTAATCAAAACCGACCTGTAACATCACATTTCCATAAGGATATTGAAGTTGTTTATGTTGTTTCAGGAAAATTAGAGGCATATATTGATGGAAAAAATGAAATATTTCATCAAGGAGAAATGTTTATCATTAATAGCCATGTCATTCATCAATTTATATTTTTGGAAGAAACGCATATTTATACTTATCTTCTTTCAATAGATGTATTTAATGAGTTTAATATTAAATGTCATACATTTAGACTAAGAACACCATTAGATGTAGAATGGTTAAAACCTTGGTTAGAAATGAAAAATTACCAATGTCTATCATCTTTAGACAAACATATTTTAATGTATCAACTCTATCAAAAATTAATTCAAGATTGTTTAATTGAAACAAAGAAAGAAACAAAACAAAATGATATTTCTTTCATATTAGATGAAATAGAAAAAAATTATGACCAAAATTTAACACTTGAACTTCTTGCAAAAAAATTTCATTTTCATCCTAATTCACTAACACGCTATTTTAAAAAACAAACAGGAACTACCTTTTACCAATATCTACAAAAAATTCGTTTAAAACATGCTTATTATGATTTAATGCATACGGATATGAAAATTATTGATATTGCTTTAAATAATGGATTTAAAAATGTGAAATCTTTTGAAAAAGTATTTCAAAATAAATATCAAAAAACACCTACAAATTATAAAAAAGGTTTATAATTGCCTATTAATTGTTTAAAAAAGCAATGAATATATTTTATGAATAGTTAAAATATAAGAAAAGGGGGTCAAGAAATGGAATGGTGGAAAAAGAGTGTTGTTTATCAAATTTATGTAAAAAGTTTTCAAGATAGTAATAATGATGGAATAGGTGATCTTCAAGGAATTATTTCCCGTTTGGATTACTTGAAAAAATTAGGGGTTGATGTTTTATGGTTAACACCAATTTATAAGTCTCCTAATGATGATAATGGTTATGACATTTCAGATTATTATCAAATTCAACCAGAATTTGGAACGATGGATGATTTTGAAGAATTATTGGAAAAAGCACATCAAAAACAAATTAAAATTATCTTGGATGTTGTTTTTAATCATACAAGTGATGAACATCATTGGTTTAAAGAAAGTCAATCATCAAAAGAAAATCCTTATCGAGATTATTATATTTGGAAAGAGCCTAAAGAAGGAGCTGTTCCTAACAATTGGACAAGTTGTTTTCAAGGTTCAGCGTGGGAATTTGATGAAAATACAAAAGAATATTATCTTCATTTATTTTCTAAAAAACAACCTGATTTAAATTGGCAAAACCCTAAAGTAAGGCAAGAATGTTATGATATTATGAATTATTGGGTAGATAAGGGAGTAGATGGTTTTCGTTTAGATGTCATTAATGTTATTAGTAAAGATGTAAGTCAATATTATGTAGATAGTTTAATTAAAGGACATAAGGTATGTGCTAATGGGCCACATGTACATGAATATATTCAAGAGATGAATCAAAAGGTATTTTCAAGAAAAGAATTATTGACAGTAGGAGAAACCCCAGCTGTTACTATAGAAGATGGTCAAAAATATGCACCATTAGATAATAGTGAATTAAGTATTATTTTTCAATTTGAATTGATGGATGTTGATGGTGGGGAAACGAATAAGTGGTCTGATCAACGCTTTGTTTTAAAAAATTTAAAACAAATCATGTCAAGATGGCAAGAGGGAATGTATCAAAAAGCTTGGAATTCATTATTTTGGAACAATCATGATCAACCCCGTTGTGTTTCACGATTTGGTGATACTTCAACTGCTCTTTATCATGAAAAATCAGCAAAAATGCTAGCAATTTGTCTTCATATGATGCAAGGAACACCTTATATTTATCAAGGAGAAGAATTAGGAATGACGAATGTTCCATTTAAATCATTGAATGATTATCGCGATATTGAAACCTATAATAGCTACAAACAACTTGTTGAAATAGAAAAGAAAGTAACCCATGAAGATATGTTACGCTACATGTTAAAATCAAGTCGTGATCATGCAAGAACACCAATGCAATGGAACAAAGATAAAAATGCGGGATTTAGTAAGCAAACACCATGGATCATGGTAAATCCAAATTATCTAACGATCAATGCAGAAGATGAAATCAGTAATTAAAATTCAATTTTTTATACTTATCAAAAACTTATACAATTAAGGAAGACATATGAAATTATAACTTTAGGAAAATATGAATTAATAATGAAGGATGATGAAAATATCTATGCATATAAACGTCTTTATAAAGACGAAGAAATGATTGTTTATTGTAATTTTAGTAATCAAGAAGTTAGTTATGATGCTTCTATTTTAAAAAATGAAAAAATATTGATTCAAAACTATGAAAAGCATCAAAAAGGAACTCTTAAACCTTATGAAAGTATTGTTTTCTATCAAAAAAGCAGAGCTTAGCTCTGCTTTTACATTAAATATGATATTCCATAGGATAAGTTAAATAATCTAAACGATCTAATTCATCAACTGTAACAACACCAGCAGGTGCAACTAAAACAGTTGGAATACGATTGACAATTGTTGCACATGTATGTTCAACTGTTGCAGGTTTTACAACATGGAATTCTGTATCTGGTTCACCAGTAATCTTCCAATCACACATATCACCATCATCTTCACCATAAACTTTACCAATACATTGTGTTTCAATAATTGGTCCTTGGAATGTTTCAGTTGTTACAACAGCAGCCATTCCAATACAATTTCCTTTAGGAATTGTTTCACCCAAAGTAGATGAATATAAATCTGTTTCATGGAAATAAGGAACACATTTTTGTGTTTGTGATTTAATTGTCCATCCCATACGAGTAGCTAATGCTTCATTTGAATTCCATACATAAGAAGGTTCTAATACTTCAGGATGAGCAATACTTGCTTCAAATTCTTCAGGTGTTAAACCAACACCATGTGCTTTAGCAAGTGCTAATCCATAATCTTCAACATTATAACTTACAGCCCCTTCAATCTTTTTAATAGAATGACATCCACCAGCAACAAGACCTACCATGTTTACCCAGAAAATATCTTCCATACCACTACCAACAAAAGTACATCCATTTTCTTTAGCAATGACATCCAATTGATTTGTACGAACAGGATCAGTTGTCCAACTATATGTTGCTTCTTCACAAGTTGAAATAACACTGATTCCTCTAGATAAACATTTTACATAATGATCAAAGCAATCACTAACTAAACTAAATAAAGTCACAACAGCAATATCAGGATCAGTTTCATCTAAAACTTTATCAGCTTGATCACTAATACAAACCCCTGTTTTAACACCTAATTCAGCAAAATCTCCAATATCCATTCCTACAATTGCAGGATTTGTATCAATAGCTCCAACAATCATAGCTCCATTTTCATAAAGATAACGAATAATATACTTTGCCATCTTTCCACAACCATATTGTACAACTTTAATCTTTTCCATATTTCATGCCTCCTATTTCTTTCACTTACATCATAGACCCTTATCTAAGAAGAGAGTCAACTACTTTTCAAAAGAAACAGGGACTTGCAATCTTAAAAACATCGAACGTTCATGATGATCAAAAATACTCAATTCACTTAAAACTTCACAAATATAATCACCACATATTTTTAAATGATTCATTTTACAATAATTTAAAAGTCTTTTCGCATAATCTATTTCTTGATGAAAATCATCTAAATAAATACAAGCATACATTCCATTTTCAATAATTTGAATTTCTTTTTCAGGAAAATGATCATCAACAAAAACAAAAATTCTATCAGAAACAAATTCTTGTTTTAAAAATCTATCCTTATTAAGAAAAGTACCAGCATTACAATAATAAATTTGAGGATAATGATGCATAATCAAATCATTTTTTAATTGTGTTAAAAGATGTTCATAAACATTTAAATCATGTTCATAAAAATTAATATCAGTATGCATTGCATAAATTCTTCTACGATCAATATATTCTAAAGTAATCGTTCCACTTGGAGGAGATTTACGATATCTTTCTAAACTATAAATTGTTCTAGAAATAGCATCTTTTGTTCTTTGCAAATCTTTGATTTGCATAGCTAATTGTTGTTTCTTTTTAATTAAAATAGCCTCAATTAAATTAATATCTTCTTTATCAAGAAGCTCTTTAATTTCTTTTAAATTCATTTGTAATTCTTTCATATATTGAATTAAATCTAAACGGGCATTTTGCTTAATATCATAATAACGATAATTTGTTTCTGGATTAACATAAACAGGTTTCAATAAATCAAGTTCATCATATAATCTTAAAGTTGTAACAGTGATATGATTCATTTTGGCCATTTCACCAATACTTAAATAGTCATTATTCATTGTTTTCACCTCTTTATTATTATAACAAACTCTCATGTAACATGAGAGTTATTTAGATAATTAAATGAAAAATAGACAAAAAATCTTATATTAATAAGAGATTTTATTTTTTTGATTATATTTTGTACAATAAAGGTAGTTTTAATCTTTAGAAAATCTTTAGAAATATAAAAAGAAAATATTTATAAATCATCTCTATACTTTAAGACAAGAGGTGAGGAAGATGGAAAGACTTAACAAAATTATTTTAATAAGCTGTATTTATGCAGGATATATATGTATTAGTTTTGCATTGTTTTCAATGCTTAAATAAGGAGTAAAAAGGGAATGGAAAAATATCATGTATTAGTTGTCGAAGATGACGTAGAAATTGCTAAGGCAATTGAAATTTATTTACAAAATCAAGGTTATGATGTCTTTGTTGGAAATGATGGATTAGAAGGATTAGAAATCGTTGAAAAAGAAACGATTCATTTAGCAATTGTTGACATAATGATGCCACGTATGGATGGTTTAACAATGGTTTCTAAATTAAGGGAAAAATATGATTTTCCAGTGATTTTTCTTTCAGCAAAATCAGAAGATATTGATAAAATTATGGGGCTTAATTTAGGTGGAGATGATTATGTGACAAAGCCATTTGTACCAATGGAATTAATGGCACGTGTTCGTTCACAACTTAGACGTTATGGACGTTATTTAGATGCTACTGCCCCTAAAGAAAGTGATCATATTTATTTATGTGGTGGACTTGAACTTAATGTAGATACTAAAACAGTGTCAGTAGATGGCAAAAAGGTGAAAGTTACACCTATTGAATTTAAAATATTAGAATTACTTATGAAAAATGCAGGAAAAGTTTTCTCTGCTGATGATATTTATGAACGTGTATGGAATGAAGAAGCTATTAATAGTGAAACAGTCATGGTTCATGTTCGTAATTTAAGAGAAAAAATAGAAATCAATCCTAAAAAACCACAATATTTAAAAGTGGTATGGGGTGTAGGTTATAAAATTGATAAACAATAGGGGGAAATATGAAAAATAAAAATAGACTTCTTAAAATATTTATATTTTCAATACTAATTATGGCATCATTAATAACATATTTAAGTTATGGTGCTAAAGAAAAAAGTTCTTCAACAAAATTAGATTTCGATAATAATCGAGGAACTATTACAGAAATACTTACATCTAAAAGCATTTTATTAGATATGAAAATTCAAAGAAGAAAAGGAAATTATGACTTACTTCATTATTATGTTGAAGGTGATAATATAGATAAACTTAATGTTTATGATGATTATTCTTTAAAAGATGCTTTTAATAATTATATTTATGATTTAGAAGATGAAAATAATCGACAATCAAGAGGTGTACAGTATTATGTTTATGATAAAACAGATGAAAAAATCTGTTTTACTAATTCTAAAAAGAATTTAAAGAAAGCTTTTGAAAAACAAGATAAAAACGTATTAAGTAATTATCAATGGTATGCAACGATTGATTATGATGAAAATGGAAATGTATCACTTGAAGGAAGTCAATCAAGTGATTGGGAAGGATCTTTCTACAATACATCCTTTGATCAACTCTTTAAAAATAATTATTTAGATGAAGATAATAGTGATACTATTAATAAAATAACCCTTAAAAATCCAACAAATATCAAAGTATTAATTGCTATACCCAAAAGATTACCAACGAATTGTTATTTAGAACAACTTTGTACTAATAAAGTATCTATGTCAAATGTTTTAACAACATATGTTTTCTTTATACTAGCAGTTCTTATTGTTATTATGATTTTTGTACCAGTAAGAGAACTTATTCATATTGAACCATTCCAATCCATTGTAAAAATTAAATTATGTTTTATGTTCTTTATTTATATTATTGTAGCTGCTATGTGGATTGCAATCATGACAGAAATTTTAAGAGCATCCTGGCAAGGAACCTTTGCATGGATGTTAAGAGAAAAAGGCATGGCAGGAGCAGGTGTTGCTATTGAACCTATTATTAATATTGTAGGATGGTTTGTATTCTATGCAATGATTATGTATTTTATCTTTTATCTTAAATCCATTCTTGTTTTTGGAAAAGATTTTTTGAAAGAACATACACTTATTTGTAGTATTTATCGTTATTTTAAAGATGAAATTAAAAGTTTAACACAATTTGATTTAAAGAATCAAAAAGGAAATGCGATTTTTAAATTAGGAATAATCAGTGGTATTTGTATTGAATCTATTCTCTTATTTGTTTATTTGTTGATGGGAATTACAGGAAATATTTATTACAACAGTCCAAGAGCTTATCTTTTACTTACATGTTTTCTTTCATTTTTTTCAGCAATTATCATTATGTTGATTGCTAAAAAAATGATGACAAAGGTCACAAATGACTATCATATTCTTTTACAATCAGCTAATCATCTTTCTAAAGGTGAATTTAATGATAAAATCAATCAAGATTTAGGTTTATTTAATTCACTCAAAGATGAACTTAATTGTATCAATGATGGTTTTAAAGATGCAGTAAGTAAAGAAGTTGCTTCTCAAAAAATGAAAACTGAATTGATTAGCAATGTTTCACATGATTTAAAAACACCACTTACATCAATTATTTCTTATATTGATTTATTAAAACAAGGTCATCTTACTTTAGAACAACAAAATGAATATATTGATGTTCTAGATAGAAATACTAAAAGATTAAAAACACTCATTGAAGATTTATTTGAAGTTTCAAAAGTTAATAGTGGTAATATTCAATTAAATCCTATAAATTTAGATATTCATGCTTTAATACAACAAGTCCTCTTTGAATATCAAGAACAATTTGAACAACATCATTTAAATATAAAAAATGATGTTGAAAATAAAAAAATAATTTGTTATTTAGACAGTGAAAAAACATATCGTGTTTTAGAAAATCTATGTCAAAATATTTGTAAATATGCTTTAGAACATACGCGAGTTTATCTTCAAGTAAAAGAAACAAATCAACAAGTCATTATTGTTTTCAAAAATATTTCAGCTCATGAAATTAATAATCCAGAAGATTTAACAGAAAGATTTGTTCAAGGGGATGCTTCACGTAAAAGTGAAGGTTCTGGTTTAGGTCTTGCTATTTGTAAAAGCTTTGTTGAAGTTCAAGAAGGAACTTTTGAAGTGGATGTAGATGGTGATTTATTTAAGACAACGATTACTTTTCCAAAGAAGATAGACATGCATGATTAAAAAACTAATACTTTGGACAGTTCTTTTTATCTTCCTTCTTTGTATTAATACAGGAATCATCTTTATGATTTATAAAACACTCTATTTGATAAAACTATCTCTTTTTTGAGATAGTTTTTCAAATTATGAAAATAAAATTTAATCATAAAAAAATAAGTATAATACAACTGGGTAGAGTCTAAAGTTTATGAAAACTATATAAAATCATAGGTTTTAGGACTCAATGAACGATGTGAAATCATTCAAAAAGTTATAAAACTTAATATTTCAGAATTTTCTAAATCATTGGATTATAAAAAGTAATAAAAAAAGACTGAAAAAGGCGCAATGAGGGTATCGTCTCTAGGAACATATCTTAGAGAAATGATCAGTTGGCTGTATTTGTCGGATGATAATGATGTGATATTTCAATAAGTTTAAGCCATTGATCAGGCATAAGCATATCATTATCAAATAATCCTGTGACGGGTGTTTTAAATCCTAATGATGAATGTGGTCTTAGAAAGTTAAAAAAGCATACAAAAAGAATCATGTAGCTGTTGGCACCTTCGATTTTGTCATAACCATTAGTTCCATAATAATTCTGCTTATATGTACGATTGAGCCTTTCTTCAATCTGCTTGAAAGGTCTATATTTTTTAGATGTCTCATCTTTATTTTTAACACCGATGACTTGATGAAGATCAAACTTGATATCATTGATATCAAAAAAGACCTGAGTGGCATTATAGATGGGGTTGCCATCTGTAATAAGAGTAAGGTTTTCAGGAATATTACCATTGTAATGTTTCAAACAGTCATAGATGGATCTACAGGCACATTCAGTATCACGAGTTGGATAAATCGTATGGGATGTAATAATTTTGGAATGAGGATCTGACCAAAAGAAAACATACTGATTTTTACCCCTGACTTTGATGTAAGTTTCATCCCCTGCAAGAAGTGAACCAATCTTATAAGGATAATGATCAACCATATCTTTTACAAGAGATGATACACCATTGGCATAGTTGATGACGGTCTGGTGAGAAATACGCACACCATGAATTTGTTTCATGATGAGAGCAGTTTTTCTGGCACCAAGACCATAATTGACGTAATACGTCAAAATAAGACCAAGGACTTTATGATCAAAATGGATTCTGGAAATATTAAATCCTGTATTTAAAGACTGAGATACCTTTTTAAGAGATTTCATATCAAATTTGAATTCGCGATAGTGATATCTAAGACGATACTGATTACTGGAGGTAATAAGAGAATCCCTGTCATCACTGTCTAAAACTTCTTTATTATGTTTGTAATAGGAACAGTCCTGATTCATGCAGACGTAAACAAAATAGCCATTGCGATCATGATGTAAAACAAGCTTACGTTTGCAGTGAGGACAGTAGATACCAATCTCATCTTTGATAGTCGTTTTAACGGTAAAAGTATTCTTGCAAGCCTTGCATTGATATTGACCTTTGCCTTTATTATTGTCATAAATATATTCTTTAGGAGCACCACAATAAGGGCATACACCGTCAAATGCAAAAGATTCAGGATTTCTTCGCCTGATAGGACCAATATTCTTTTTGTTGATGATGTCTTCAAAAGAAAGCTGTTCAACCAGTTCATTTTTGAATAGAGGAGGTTCATCGACCTTGAAATCAGCATAGGGGATTTGGACATCTTTGTTTTTAGAAGATTTAAGATGAGAGATTTCTTTTTTTGTAACAGGATTGATATTGTCTTCAAAGAACCTGTTGAGCCAGTCAATATGTTTAGAGGCCTCATCAAGATGATAGATAAAATCAATATTGTTCAAATGATCAGAAATAGAGTCAGAAATCCTGTTTAAGATGTTCAGAGGCTGAAAATATTGAGAGAATTTAAAATTTTGTTTAGAAAAAGATTCAATAGAATCAATTAAATGTGTTATACTTTGCATGATGAAATATCCTTTCGTTAGATTTTGGTTAGCGCTTAAAAGTATAACATAGGAATTTCATCTTTTTTTAGTAAAAAACGAAAAAAAGATGATTACTAGGATATACTCAGTAATCATTTTACTGTTTATATAGATAAATTGAAGGGTAGTGTATTTACGCTATTTAATATAGATTTTTGACACTACCTACAACTGAAAGAGGGGAGTTTATGAAATTTAAGTTTTCAATCAAATTAGCAATTATTTCATTAATCGGAAACTTTATTATCGCTATTGGAGTTTCCACATGTCGTATTTCACAAATGGGAATTGATCCATTTACATCAATGACAACTGGAATCAGTGGTTTATTAAATATACCTTTAGGTGTTTTTCAAGGAAGTATTAATGCTGTTTTATTTTTAGTTTTAATTTTATTAAGTAGAAGTAATTTAAAATACTTAAATATTGGAGCCATTATTAATATGTTTTTACTAGGCTTCTTTGTACAATTCTTTAATAATGTTTATTGTCAATTATTTAATGTTACTTCACCTGATGTCATTCCATTTTCTTTACCAATGAAATTTGTAGTTTTAGCGATTGGTATTCTATTATGTACACTTGGATGTTCTTTATATATTACATCAGATCTTGGAACAGGATGTTATGATGCTTTATCAATTTATATGGCAGATGTTATGTCACCTTCTTATCCTGTATGTCGTATTATGACAGATGTCATTTGTGTTTTAATTGGTTTTGTTACAGGTGGACCTTTAGGAATAGCCACAATTATATTAATGTTTGGTACAGGCCCATTAATTAGTACTTGGAATAAATTGGTTTCAAAGCCAATTGTTGAAAAATTTGCTTAAAATATTCCTCGATAATTGTAGAGTTATCGAGGATTTTTTTGTATAATAGATACGTTATGAAAGAAATAAGAAGAGGAATGAAAAATGGAATACCGATTGCTTTAGGCTATTTATCTGTGTCTTTTTCCTTTGGTGCTATTGCTGTTTCAATGGGATTTAGTGTGATACAAGCTATTTTAATTTCTTTATTGAACTTAACATCAGCAGGGCAATTTGCATCATTAGGTATTATTGCTGGACAAGGAACATACTTAGAAATGGCTATTGTGGAATTGACAGTGAATATTCGCTATGCTTTTATGTCACTTTCGCTTTCACAAAAAGTAGATGATAAGTTTAAAGGCATTTATAAATGGTTATTAAGCTTTTTTATTACTGATGAAATTTTTGCTTTATCGATGTTAGAAGAAAGTGTCAGTCGTACTTACTTTTTTGGTTTAGCTGCGATTTCAGCAACAGGTTGGCTTTTAGGAACAAGTCTAGGTGCTATTTTAGGATCAGTTGTTCCCCAAGTTATCAGTAATGCTTTATCGATTGCATTATATGCGATGTTTATTGCAATTATTATTCCAGGTATGAAAAAAGATAAACATGTTGTTAAAGTAGTATTACTAGCTATTATTATTCGTTCATGTTTTTACTACTTACCAGTCATCAATCAATTATCAAGTGGTTTTGCAATGACAATTTCAGCACTTTCAAGTGCATTGATAGGAGCTGTAATCTTTAATAAGGAGGAAGTGCATGGATAAACAATTTTGTATCTATTTAGCGATTATGTCACTTATAACATATGCGATTCGTGCTATTCCGCTTGTCTTTATTAATAAAAAAATAACGAATCCTGTTATTCAATCATTTTTAGACTATATCCCTTATACTGTTTTAGCCGCAATGACCTTCCCTGATATCTTTTATTCAACAGGTCATTTACTATCAGGCATTATAGCGACAATCATTATTATTTATGCTTCATATAAAGAATTAAGTCTTATTCAAGTTGCTTGTATTGGTTGTTTTGTTGTAGTAATGATTGAACTTTTATTATAGTATTTGACGCTTTAGAGCGTCTTTTTTCTATGTCAAATCATTTTGACATTAAAAATGATGAATGTAAAAAGTATTTGATAGATGAAATCATTGGATTATGAAAAGATGTTTTTGAAAGGAGAAAATGAATATGGAAATTGGAAAAAAACTAAAAGATGCACGTATAAAATCTGGATTAACTCAAGAAGAAATTGCTGAAAAACTGAATGTTTCTCGTCAAACAATTTCAAATTGGGAAAATGAAAAATCTTATCCAGATATTATAAGTGTGATTGAATTAAGTAGCCTTTATTCCATAAGTCTTGATGATTTATTAAAAGGAGACGAAGAAATGAAAAAACATCTAGAAGAAAGTACAAATGTTGTTAAAAGTAATCAAAAACTTTTTGGAGTCATTCTACTCAATATTGTGATTGTTATTTTATTAATTGCTTTAGGAATGTTTTTACCAAATAAAAGTTATTATTTAATAATAGTATTTTGTTTGGCAATTGTGAGTTCATCACTTTTACTTTATCAAATAATTAAACGTATTTAAGGAGAAAATGTTCATGGAAATAAAGAGTGTTTTAGCGGTTATATTTATAGCAGTAGCTATTGTTGGAGCAATTGAAACAGTATATCAAATTTATCAATTAACAGTAATTGATGCAACAATTCGTGGATTAAAGCATCCAAAATTATGGGGATTATTAGCAAGTAATGGGAATAATTCAAGTGGTTTATTATTATATCTTATAGGTAGAAGAAATTATCCTATACATTCTATAGATCATAAACAATTAGTTTTGATGGATAAAAGAAAAAAAGCTGCAGGTATTGGATTAGTCTTTCTTGTTATTGGAACTATTGGTTTGATCTTATGTATTGGTTTATAAATTAAGGAAATCCTTAGGGATTTCTTTTTATTTGACATTCTTTTTTTAATATATTAAAATAGTTCAAAAATGAACTATCTAAAAATGAAGTAATGAGGTGAGAAAATGAATATTGATTTTGCTAGAAAATTAGAAATGGCCTATCATCAACAATGTAAAGCGATTTGTAAAGAATTTAACCTTAAACAAACAGGATTTGATATCTTAATGTTTTTAGGAAATAATCCACAATATAGACATGCAAGAGATATCGTAGAAGTTAGAAAAATTAAAGCTAATCTTGTTTCAATTCATGTAGATCAATTAGTAGAACAAGGATATTTATCAAGAATTAATGTTCCTGGTGATCGAAGAAAAGTGGAACTTGTTTTAAATGAAAAAGCATTAGTGATTATTGAAAAAGGAAAACTTTTTCAAAATGATTTTATTGCCTCACTTTTTGTAGGCATTGATCAAAAGCATCAAGAAATATTTAAAGAAACTTTAGAGTTGATGGAAAAAAATATAGATAAATTAATGGAGGAAAAATAAAGTGGAAACAAATATTTTATTTATTATTCTTGTGACATTCTTTGCAGGAATGGGAGCAGGACTTGGAACTGGATTTGCAGGTATGTCGGCAGCAGCTGTCATTAGTCCAATGTTGATTGCTTTTTTAAAAATGGATCCTTATATGGCAGTAGGAATAGCTTTATCATCAGATGTTCTTGCTAGCGCTGTTTCAGCTTATACTTATGGGAAAAATAAGAACCTGGATATTAAAAATGGTTTATTAATGATGGTCAGTGTTCTTGCTTTTACAGTTGTTGGAAGCTATGTCGCAAGTCTTCTACCATCTTCTACAATGGGAAGTTTTTCAGTTTTCATGACTTTTCTTTTAGGAATTAAATTTATTGTTAAACCAGTAATGACAACAAAAGAAGCCATGAATAATATATCTGCTAAAAAAAGAGCTATTCAATCTGTTATTTGTGGAATGTTTATAGGATTTATTTGTGGTTTTGTTGGAGCTGGTGGCGGTATGATGATGCTTCTTATTTTAACAACAGTCATGGGTTATGAACTTAAAACAGCAGTTGGAACAAGTGTTTTTATTATGACATTTACTGCACTAACAGGGGCTGTTTCTCATTTTATGATTGGTGGTCTTCCAAATCCAACTATTTGGATTCTATGTATTATTTTTACTCTTATTTGGGCAAGAATTGCAGCTTTATTTGCGAATAAAGCTACACCTGAAACTTTAAATAGAGCAACAGGAATTGTACTTGTTGTTTTAGGAATTGTTATTTTCTTGTTTTCATAAAAAGTATTTTAAATTGATAACAATCTCTAAGGGGATTGTTTTTTCTTCGTAGTAAAGAATTATAAATAGTTTATAATAAAAACGAAAGGGTGATGAGAATGAAGGCAATACCAATAGGAATATCTGATTATAGAAAGTTACGCCAAAATGACTATTACTATGTTGATAAAACATTAATGATTAAAGACTTTTTAGAAAGAAAAAGTCAAGTAACATTAATTACACGTCCTCGAAGATTTGGAAAAACTATTAATATGTCTATGATGGCAGAATTCTTTGATATTACAAAAGATTCAAAAGAAATCTTTAAAGGTACTAAAATCATGGATACACCTTATGCTAAAGAAATCAATCAATATCCAACAATCTTCATTTCTTTTGCAAATGCAAAAAGAGATAAGGAAACAGTAGTTTCAACAATTAAAACTCAAATACAAAATCAATGGGATAAATATGAATATATATTTAACAATTTAAAAGGTTTTAAAAAAAATAAGTATAATGATCTTTATAATGCATTAGCTAAATATCATAGTTTAGCAGGAATAAATGATGCTATTGGTTTTTTAATGGAAAGATTACAAGATTATTACCATAAAGAAGTTATGGTTTTTATAGATGAATATGATACACCGTTTATTGAAGCTCATACAGGTGGTTTCTATGATGAAGTAAAATCAGGACTTTCAGGTTTACTTCATAATTCACTTAAAACATCAAATAGTTTAAAATATGCAATGCTTACAGGAATTCAAAGAGTTGCTAAGGAAAATATTTTTAGTGATTTAAATAATCTTGTTGTATGTGATGTTACCAAATGTTGCCGTAAAGCTCCCAGCTTCAGCTGTGGAGATATAAGGCAACTTTTTTAAGATTTTATTAATAAATCATATCGGCAGATAACTTTTGATAGTATAATATATCCATAAAATACAAATCAAATAATAATGTCATGGGTGTTGATTTTGGAATCAAATGTCCTGCTGTAAGCTACTGTCCAGATGGAAGTGTCAAGTTTTATGGAAATGGTAGAAAAAACAAATATATAAGAAGACACTACAATAATCTTCGAAAAAGATTTCAGAAAGCTAAGAAGCCAAAGGCAGTTGTTAAAATCAACAACAAAGAACAACGTATCATGAAAGATATAGATCATAAGCTAAGTCGTGAAATCGTAAATACAGCAAAAGCTCATGACGTATCAGTAATCAAATTAGAGCGACTTCAAAACATACGCTCTACGACAAGAACAAGTCGAAAAAACAATCATAGCCTGCATATATGGTCATTTTATAGACTAGCACAGTTTATAGAATACAAAGCAAAACTGGCAGGCATAGAAGTTGAGTATGTAGATCCAGCATATACAAGTCAGATCTGCCCAATATGTGGAAGTGTTCATCATGCAAATGACAGAAGATATACGTGCAGATGTGGATTTCATACGCATAGGGATCTGTTGGGAGCCATAAACATATGCAACTCAACTGAGTATATTGGTAACAGATATACTGCCTAGAGAACTATAGGTTCTGCTCTAGGAAGGGTAATGGCATACCCCTATCTTGCACTGCGAGCTATCAGAAATGAACTGGTCAGCCAACAATGTTGGCAGGTAGCAAGAATCCCCTGTCTTTAGACATGGGGAGTGTCAATGATCAAAGATATGCTTGTTATTTTGGCTTTGATAACGAAGAAACACAAATATTATTAGAATATTATGGGATGAAGTTAAATGCAAATGTTAAAGAAATGTATGATGGCTATAAAATGGGAGACAAAGAAATCTATAATCCATGGTCAATTTTAAATTATACAGATAATAAAAAATTGATTCCTTATTGGGTCAATACGAGTGTTAATACAATGATTAAAGAAGCAATCAAAGATGCAAATTATGATTTTAAAGAACAATATGAAAAGCTTATAAAAAATAACTATTTAGAAACAACGGTTGTTCTACAAACAAGTTTTTATGAAGTTAAGAATACACCATCTTTATGGGGACTTTTAGTTAATGCAGGATATTTAACAATAACAAAAATTATCAATGCTCTAGGTGATCGTTATCGTATTGAAATTCCCAATAAAGAAGTAAGAAAAGAATTTATTAATTTAACAGAATTCTATTTAGGATTGCAAATGGGGCAAATGAATAATGTGGTAGAGAGTTTAATAGAAGAAAATAAAGAAGATTTTTTGATAGTTATCAAAGTATCTTGATGTTACCAAGTTATCATGATTTAAAAAATGAAAATAGTTATCATATGATGATGTTAGGAATGTGCGCGTGTTTATCAAATAATTATAAAATTATTTCAAATCGAGAAGAAGGTAAAGGAAGATGTGATTTAATTATACAAGCATACGATAAGAAAAATACATCTTTTGTTATAGAATTTAAGTATCTTAAAGAAGGAAAGAAAAATCTTCAGGACGAACTTAATAGACTTGCCAGTATTGCTATTCAACAAATTAAAGAAAAACAATATGATGTTGATTTAAATGGTAATGTTATTTATATAGGTTTAGCACATCATGGCAAAGATGTTGCTATAGAGTGGAAAAACTAAAAGAGCACGTTTGTGCTCTTTGTTATTTATTTGCCATTTCTACAATACCTTTAATACCACTTTTAACCATATTTTTAACAGCTGTATTTGTATAGAAAGCCATATGTTGAGTCATGATAACATTAGGAAATTGATGAAGGTAAGCCATATTTTTATTAGCTAAAATATCACTTCGATGATCAATATGAGTAATACCTTCTTCACCTTCAATAACATCTAATCCTAAAGCACCTACTTTTTTATTTTCAATGGCTTCAATAATATCTTCTGTATCAATAAGTTCTCCACGAGAACAATTAATTAAAATGACATCATCTTTCATTTTTTGAATTGTTTCTTTATTAATTAAATGATACGTATCCTTTAATAAAGGAAGATGAATACTGATTGCATCACTTTCTTTTAATAAAGTATCCTTATCTACATAAGTAGCATATTTTTTAACATCTTCTTTTTCATGAACATCATAAGCCAAAATACGACAACCAAAACCAGAAAGAAGTTGAATAAACGTACGTCCAATATTTCCAGTTCCCATCACACCAACTGTTAAATCATGAAGTTCTTTTCCTTGTAAACCACCTAATGAATAATCATTAACTTGTCCTCTCCATAAAGCTTGTTTATAGTTTCTCATACACATTAATAAAAGCATCAATGCAAATTCAGCAACTCCATTAGGTGGATACTTCGCATTACATACTTGAATACCAATTTCTTTAGCGTGATTTAAATCGATATGATTTAAACCAATTGTACGTGAAGAAACATATCGAATACCAAGACTATACCATTTATCTAGTAACTTTGCATTAATATCTCCTTGTCCTAAAATAGTTACCCCAATACATCCATCAACATTATCAGCGTTTTCTAATGTTGGGACTTGATGATTTAAAATGAGTTGAACATCATATTTCTTTTCATATTCTTTAAAATAATCCATTTCATCGCTTCTTACTTCATAAGCATATATTTTCATAATTAATCCTCCATTTTTAATCTTACAATATATAATCCATCTTGGAATGTATCAACATAAATATAACCACGATCATCAACTAAACAATCTTCAGTAATCGCAACTTTAGATCCTGGTAATAAAGTACCCTCTTCATTGTTAAAAAGATCAACTTCAGGATCAGGTGGCATAAAGTATGCAATTTCTTTAGGAATAAATGGATCAGTTGTATCAAAAACTCTAAGTCCTGCTCCAAAATAACAATTATAAATCAATCCCTTATAAGGTTCATAACAATCTTTACCAAAAGCATCAAATAAATTATGAGGGCCAAAAGGAACACGGACACCATCGACAACATTAAAGTTTTTTCCATGAGTATATCCATCAGGCACTTCTGGATATGGGAAAATGGAAATAAGAGATGGATTAGCAGGATCAGTTGTTTCTACAATTCCAATGGTATTCATTGGTTGAGTAACAAGTTTTTTAAATAATCCTTCTTTATTATCATTAGAAAAATAACGTGGTCTTTCTCCTTCAGTAGAAACAACACCATAAGGTAGATCACCTAAAGGCATATAAGTATGAACTGACATCCCAGCAGCTCCTCCACCAAAAGGAGGATTCATTGGTAAACATCCAATTAATTGAGGATTTGTAGGATCACTGACATCAATTTGACAAGCTCCAAAATTAGCCACTGCAGCATAACAAATATTATCTTTAACAGTTACTGCATGAACTGTGGCCATTTCTAAAAATTCTTTAGAACCAAAAGCAACATGTCCACCACCAGGTTTATTAGCGCGATATTGATTATCAGCCCACCATGATCCAACTTCCACTGGATGTGTAGGATCTTGAATATCGATAATTCTTAAAATAAAAGTTAAAAATCCAGGTTTATTACCTACACAATAAACATATCTTCCTCCATTATAGAAGAAACGGTGAACACCAGCCATACCTTTACATTCAAATTTACCTAATAATTTTGGATTCATTGGATCTGCTTCAATATCCCAAATCATCATTCCACCCCAAAAAGGAAGTGTATTTCCTTTAGGTGTCCCATGTAAAACATCCATGGTTCCACCATGAGCTGTAATTAAATAACCATCTCCAGATTGAATTTTAGGTAAACTTTGACCATCTCTAATACCTTCTTTGACCCAAGGACCTTCTACCCATTTAGAAGGAGTAGGATGATAAGGATCTGTAACATCTATAATATTAAAACCATTATGTCTAAAACAAGCAACATATAAATAATAACGACCTTCTTTACTTTTATGAAGAGTCATTTGAAAACCAGGTTTTCCATTTAAACCTTCATAAGCAATAAATTCCATATTCTTCATTAACATTTCTTTTCTTTGTGACATTTTCTTTCCTCCTCGTATAATATATTTTGTAAAGATAACTACTCATCTTTACAAGTTTTTTTCAATATTGGATTTTCCTAAGTTATAATAGAGTTACTAGTCACTCTATTATTGGAAATTATTCTTTTCCTCCTTGAAGTATCTTTTTGATAACTTCTATATAAAGTCTGTTTCTCAACTTTAGAATGTCTTTGCTTACCGAATGTTGTTTGTTCAATACTTTTTAGATACGTAGCCTTTGATCTGTATTGTCCTATTCTTATGGCGAGGTCGCATCATGTCTAAAGAACTGAGGTTTTTCCAATATTTTGTTTCTAGTTTAATCTTTTATGAAAGGTGGTGATTCCATGAATACTCTCTTTGTAGGTATTGATGTATCAACCAAAAACAATCAAGTCTGTGCTGTTAATTTTAATCAGGATGTTTTCTTTAATCTTTCTTTTCCTAATAACCCTGATGGCTGTGACCTTCTCATTACAACTGTTTTGGCTTTTGTTGATAAGGAAAAGTTTGATTCTATCATCATCGTTACTGAATCTACTTCTATATATGACTATCATATTTGTGCTTATCTTTCATCTCAGCTTTCGATTGTCGGCACTTCTGTCGTCATATATTCTGTTAATGCCAAATCCATTGCCAATTATAAGAAGTCTTATATTGAAATGGAAAAAACTGATCCTGGTGATGCTTTTTTGATTGCCGATTTCGCTCGTGTTGGTCGCTGCAAAAAGCTTCGCCCCTTTAAAGCTGCTCAACATATCGCTCTTAAACGTCTCACTCGTGAACGTTACCATTTAGCTGAACAGCTTTCCAGAGAAAAAAATTATATCCTCAACAACATCTATTTAAAGGTTTCTGGTCTTATGACCTTACCTCATAAGGATTTGCCTTTCAGTGATAATTTTTCTGCTTCCAACACGAAATTTTTAACTGATTATGCTTCTCCTTTTGATCTGGCTGAAAGACCCTTAGATGAAATCATTGAATATTTCAAATCTGCTTCTAAAAACAGATGTGATGATTATGGTAAAATTGCTTCTCTTTTTGATAAGGCAATTCGTTCTTCCTATAGACTTGATAAAACTGCATACGATCCCATTACCATCTCAATTACTGCCTCTATCAACCTGATTCAATGCATTGAATCACAAATCAAGATGGTTGACAAGGCAATTGAGAAAGAAATGAGAGGTCTTTATCCTAATGGATATCAATCTTTGATGTCCATAACAGGTATAGGGCCTGTCTTTGCAGCTGGTATACTTTCTGAAATTGGTGACATTTCCTATTTCAAAAGTGATGCTTCATTGGCTAAATATGCCGGTTTTCATTGGAAGAAAAATGATTCTGGTAATTTCACATCCGATGAAAAGCATTCGGCGAATTCATGTAATAAATATTTAAAATATTACATAACGCAAGCTACACAGATGTCAGTGATGCATGGCTTTGATTATACGACTCCTTTTTATCGTAAGAAGTATAATGAAGCCTCAACACACAAGCATCGTAGAGCACTCGTCCTTACATCAAGAAAACTAGTTCGTCTCATTTATGTCTTGCTACGTGACAATAAATTATACGTTTCTGTGTCTCATGACACAGTCATTGAGTAATTTGTCAATTTCATAAATTTTTTCATACTTCTTTTTAGTGTACTCTTTTTTAGTTGAACGTTTTTGATTTATCTAAAAAATATTTTATTTATTAGCTTGACATTTTACCGAATGACTTTATCTACTTCTATTTTAAAACAAGATTCAAAAAAGTAAATTAATGGCATTAAACAAATTCTAATGCTAGAATAAAAAAGAGGTGATTTCAATGAATAGTCAAGAACTCAAATGTTTTGTTGTTGCTGCAGATCGTTTAAATTTTACAAGAGCTGCCAAAGAACTCTATGTTACACCACCTACAGTTACTCATCATATTCAACATTTAGAAGATGAATTAGGGGTTAAACTTTTTATAAGAGATAGTAAATCCGTTCAACTGACTACAGCAGGAGAAATTTTTTATCATGATGCTCATGATATATTATTACGTATGGAGGAAATTCCTAATCGTTTAAAAGCAGTTAAAATGGATGGACAAAGAATTTTAAAGATAGGGTGTACAATGAAACAAGATACAAAAGTGTTAACGAAAGCTCTACGTTTATTTCATCAAGAAAATTCTATGGTTTCTCCTCGAATATATTTAGATGACTATTTTCAACTTGTTAATCGACTTGTTGAAAATCAACTAGACCTTATTATGGGCACAAAAGCAATGATTCAAGATAGAACAGAATGTCAGTTTCAAAAACTTTTTACATGTTCAATGAAAGCTTTGATTCCAAAAGAAATAGCGATTGTTGATCAAAAAAGCCTTTCAATTAATGATCTACAAAATTATTCTTTTATTACTTTAAGACAAAAAAGTATTCCTAAATTAAAAGAAGATGAGCTTGAGCGCTTTTTATCAGCCAAAACAAGAGAAAAAAATGTTATTAGACAAGATGATGTAGAAGCAGTACTTGCTTTAACATTAAGTGGCTATGGGATTGGTATTTTACCAGAATATGCTTTTTGTAAAGAAGATTTAGATGAAACAGTACAAGTGGTTGATATTCAAGAAAGTTTAGAAATAGATTATGGAATTATTTATCTTAAAAAAGATAAAAATTTATTGGTTAGAGAATTTATAAAGTGTCTTAATTCTTTTTTATAAATACGAAAAAAGAAGGAATTACACATTGTTTGATAAAATAGATATTGTGTATTTTAGCTATTTCGATTATTATATTATTACTAAGCACTTGGAGGTACCATATGAAAATTGCATTACTTACAAAGCCAGGATTTTCAGGAAGTATGCTGGTAAGAAAAATACAAGAAGTGGCTAAAAGTCAATTATTGAATATAGAAGTTTTTTTAAATGAACATTTACAAGAAGCAGATGTTGTTTTATTAACACCACAAAGAAATGAAGATTTAAAAGAAATTAAAAAAATTGTAAAAGTTCCAGTAGGTGTTATTTCTTTAAGAGATTATGGTTTATTAGATGGAAGTAGTATTATTAAACAAGCAAAACAGTTGATTCAAAAATAGAATGAACTGTTTTTTTATGACATTTGTCATATTTACATATATGACAAAAATCATTAAAATTAAAGTAATAGTGGAGGGGAAATCATGTTTTTTTCTAAGAACAGAGCTTTAAAAATAACATGTGTTATCAGTTTATTAATGATTACTTTTGTTTATCATCGTTATATAAATGCCGAAAATAATACGCATCAAATAAAATTTGGTGCAACTTATATGACAATGAATAATACCTTTTATAAGGCTGTTAATAATGAAATAGAAAATGTTATTAATGATCATGGGGATGTTTTATATACAAGAGATCCTGCGTTAGATGCTAAAAAACAAGAGGAACAAATCAATGATTTAATTGATTTAGGAATAGATGTTTTAATTGTTAATCCTGTGGAATCTACAACTATTAATAAAACTTTAAAGAAAGTAAAAAAAGCAGGAATTAAAATTATTGTTGTAGATGCACCTATTAGTGATGATCAAATTGCTGATTGTACTGTTGTTTCTGATAATTATGATGCGGGTGTAAAGTGTGCTTTGGATATGATGCAACGTTTTGAAAAAGCACGTATTGTTTTATTAGAGCATCAAAATGTATTATCTGCTGTTGATCGTATTAATGGTTTTAAAGATACAGTTTCTACAAATGAAAATTATCAAATTGTAGGAAGTGTAGATTGTTTAGGACAAACAGAAATTGCTTTACCAGCATTAAATAAAATTATTCATCAAGGAATAGATTTTGATATTGTTTTTTGTTTAAATGATCCTGCTGCTTTAGGAGCTTTAGCAGCAGTTAAAGAAAATACGATAAATCATGATGTTTATATATATGGAGTAGATGGTTCACCAAATATCAAAAAATTAATGGGTGAAACAAAAGAAATTATGGCGACTGCTTCACAATCGCCTACTTCTTTAGGAAAAGAAAGTATTCAAGTTGCTTATAAAATCATACATAAAGAAAAATATACACATTCTATTATTGTTCCTACACAATTAATTACAAAAGAAAATATTAAAGATTATGATACAATGGGGTGGCAATAATGGAACATTTAAAAAAAGAACATGTTATTAAATTAAAAGATGCACTCTTACTTTTAAATGCAATCATTGTCATTTATAGTGCTTCACTATTTTTACTTTCAACAAGATATATATCTATTCATTATTATGCTAGAGATTTTTTAAATAAAGTATCTTATATTACACGTTCACCACAAAATATTTTCTTTGAATCTATTTTACTTTTTATGATGCTTGTTTTCTTAATGAAATTAAGAGAAAAAGATAATATTAAAATAACGAATGGACTTGTTTATATAGAAATATTTATTTCTTTTTTAATTATTATTCGTTTAAATGGTTCTTATAATGGTATTCTTTTATTTGTTTTTGCTGATTTACTTTATAATATGAGAAATATTAAACATATTGTTTTATTATTACTTGTTGCTTTTGGATTATTGATTATTTCAGATTTTAATATTCTATCAAATATCATTCATATGCCAAGTATAGAATCTTATTTATCTTTTTATCCAAATTCAAGTCGTACATTAATGTTACTTACTAAAAATATTTTAGTTTCATTAAATGTTGTTTTATTTATTCTTTATCTTGTAGCACAATTATTTGTTAATCAGGAAGAAAATAAAAAAATAACAGAAGAATTAAAAATGGCTTCTAAAGTTAATGATGAATTAAAAAACTATTCAGCTTTATCAGAAAAAATGGCAGAAGATAAAGAAAGAAAAAGAATTTCTAGAGAAATTCATGATACTTTAGGTCATGCTTTAACAGGTATTTCTGCAGGAATTGATGCTTGTATTGCTTTGATTGATATTGATCAACAAAAAGCCAAAGAACAATTAATAGTGATTAGTAATGTTGTTAGAGAAAGTATTAAAGATGTGAGACGTTCTTTATATAAACTTAGACCAGGTGCTTTAGATCAAAGAACATTAAAAGATGGTTTAATAAAAATGATTGAAGAGTTTCAAAGTGTTTCTCATTTAAAGATAGATCTCTATTATGAATGGGATGAAGTTGATTTTGAAAATACAAAAGAAGATATTATTTTTAGAATTATTCAAGAAACAATTACCAATGCTTTAAGACATGGACATGCAACCGCTATAGAAATTCATCTTTTTGATGATGAAGATAAATATATGATTATTATGCAAGATAATGGTACAGGTTGTAAGGAAATTCATTATGGTTATGGTTTAAAACAAATGAATGAAAGAGTTGCTATTTTAAATGGAAGTATTCATTTTTATAATGAAGATGGATTTAGAACAGTTGTTGAAATACCAAAAATAGGAGGAAATAATAATGATTAAAGTCATGATTGCTGATGATCAAGAATTAATAAGACAATCTTTACAGATTGTTTTATCTACTCATGAGGATTTGAAAGTTGTTGATGCTGTTGAAAATGGTTTTGCGGTTTTAGAAAGTATTAAAAAAGAAAAACCAGATGTTATTTTAATGGATATTCGTATGCCAGAGATGGATGGTGTTTATTGTACAAAAACAGTGATGGAAAAGTATCCTGATATTAAAGTGATTATTTTAACAACTTTTGATGATGATGAATTTGTTTTTAGTGCTTTAAAATATGGTGCGAGTGGTTATTTATTAAAAGGTGTGAGCATGGATGAACTTTATCGTGCTATTTGTACTGTTTATAATGGTGGGGCCATGATCAATCCTGATATCGCCACTAAAGTATTTAAATTATTTTCTAAAATGTCGATGAGTAATTATGCAATTCAAGTTGATGACTCTTTATCAAAAGATTTAACACAAGCAGAACTTAAGGTCATTCAACAAGTAGGTTTTGGCTTATCAAATAAAGAAATTGCTCAAAAGCTTTTCTTATCTGAAGGGACTGTTCGTAATTATGTCAGTACTGTTTTATCAAAATTAGCGCTTCGTGATCGTACACAACTTGCGATATGGGCGGTACAAACAGGAGTAACAATGCAAGAATTTGGTGATGAAAGTGTCTAAAACAAAAAAACTGATTATTACTCTTGTAAGTATCTCTTTAGTGCTTATTTATTGTTTGATCAATGATCCAAGTCGTGAGATAACACTTACTTTAGGACTTTATGCTGGAAGTAGCTGGGATGTGCCTAATGGTGAAAGTTATCAAGTGATTGATCAAGCAATTCAAAAGTTTGAAAAGAAATATCCCAATGTTAAAATTGAATATAAAAGTGGAATTATGAAAGATGATTATTCTTCATGGTTAGCGAATGAAATTACTAAAGGGACTACACCAGATCTTTTCATGGTTTTATCAAGTGATTTTAATACATTATCGTCAATTGGAATATTAAAAGATTTAAATCGTCTTATAAAAGAAGATCAAATAGATACTTCAATGTTTTATCAAAGTGCCTTGCTTGCAGGAAATAATAGTAGTCAATATGCTCTTCCATATGAAATCAATCCAACGATCATGTGTATTAACCATGATTTACTAACAAAAGAAAATATTGAAATACCTTCAAGTGATTGGACAATCGATGATTTCTATAAAATTTGTACACAAGTTACAAAAGATACAAATCATGATAAAAGCATTGATCAATATGGCTGTTATGGTTTTGATTGGAAAGATGCAATTGATTGTTATGGATTAAATATTTTTGAAGAAGATAGTTGTCATTTAGATAAAAAAGAAGTAAAAGAAGCATTATCTTATCTTACAAAAATAAATGAATTATCCAAGGGATATCAAATATCTTCAGAAGATTTTGATCAAGGAAAAGTAGCTTTTTGTCCATTGACATTTGCTCAATATCGTACATATCAACCTTATCCTTATCGTATTAGTAAGTATACTTCATTTAGATGGAGCTGTATTCCAATGCCAGGGACAAAAACAAATACTGTGACAACGCACTTAGATACATCTTTAATAGGAATGTCATCGCAAACAAAACATAGTCAAATGGCATGGGAATTTTTGAAAATGTTGACAATGGATGAAGATATCCAACAATCATTGCTTAATAATTCTAAAGGAGCTTCTCCTTTAAAAAAAGTGATGCTTTCTAAAAAAACAAAAGAAATACTTGATACAGATACAATGTCAAATGCTTCTTTAAATCAAGATGTTTTAAATAATTTATTAGAAAATACAATTGTAGAACCTAAATTTAAAGAATATGAATCAATTTTAGAAAAAGCAGATTATTTAATTAATCAAGCACTTGATCAAGGAACAATTGATAATGATTTAAATAAAATACAAAAGAAATTAGAAAATGAAATGAAATAGATAGTTCATAACGCTATCTATTTTTATTTTATGACAAATGTCATATAAGGAATGATATTTGTCATTTTTTTTATGATTTTTGTCATCTTAAAGTCATGATTTTAGACACATTGCAAGTGCTTTCATATTTGGTATTCTATATGTGCAAGGAGGGAAGGACATGAAATATTTAGTATTAGTCAGTCATGGTGAATTTGCTGCAGGTTTAAAAACTTCATTAATGATGTTAGCAGGGCAAAGAGATGATGTGATTGCTGCAGGGTTACCTGATGGCAAAACAGCAGATGAATTTGCTGAAATCTTTAAAGAAAGTATTAAAGATATTCATGAAGATGACGAAATTGTTTTATTAGCAGATATTGTAGGAGGGTCACCACTTACAACAGCATTAAATGTTTTAGCTGAAAAAGGATTAATGGAAAAGACAACAACAATTGGTGGAATGAATTTACCATTAGCACTTACTTCAGTATTGATGAAAGATAATTTAGAAGGTGAAGTTTTTGTAGAAACAGTTTTATCTGAAGCTAAAACTGCTTTACAAGAATTTAAAGTCGTAGAAGACGACGAAGATGATATTTAAGGAGGAAGAAAGATGTCAGTATCATTTATTAGAATTGATGACCGTATGATTCATGGTCAAACATGTACACGTTGGGCAAGGGAATATCCTTGTGATGGATTAGTTGCTGTCAATGATAAAGCAGCTAACAATTCGGTTTTAAAAGCAGCTTATAAATCAGCCAGTGGAAAGAAAACATTTGTTTGGACAATGGAAGCTTGGCAAAAGAAATGTCAAAAGGTTTTAGATAGTCAAGATCAATATTTCTTAATTACTAAAAATCCTATTGATATGAAAAAAATTCTTGTTGATCAAGGATTTGATTGTGGTATTAAAACAGTTATTGTTGGACCTTGTAATGATCGTGAAGGGGCAACAAAATTAGGAAACAATCAATCTATTACACAAGAAGAAGCAGAAGCTTTTGAAGCTTTAGCTAAAGCAGGTTATACAATCAAATTTGCTTTATTACCAGATGTTTCAATTGGAACATGGGATGATTTTAAAGATAAATTTGGTTTTTAACAAATAAATAAAAAGGGGAAGAAAAATTATGACAATCAGTTGGTTACAAGCGGCATTACTTGGATTATTTGCTTGTTTATCAAGTATGCCAGGTTTAGGTGGTACTTCCTTTGGTAACTACACATTAGGTCGTCCTTTAATTGGGGGACTTGTATGTGGAATCATCTTAGGAGATATCAAAACAGGTATTTTAGTAGGGGCAGCAATGCAAGTTGTCTACATCGCATTAGTTACTCCAGGTGGAACAGTTTCAGCAGATGTTCGTGCTGTAAGTTACATTGGGATTCCACTAGCAATGGTAGCGTTAAGTAGTTATGGTTTATCAGCTGCTACAAAAGAAGGAGCTGCACTTGCTACTTCATTTGGTACAATGGTTGGTACTTTAGGTACAGTATTATTCTATGGAACAGCAACAATCAACTTAGCATGGCAACATGTTGGATGGAAAGCTGTTGAAAAAGGTGATTATCATAAATTATATCTTGTAGATATGGTATTACCTTGGATCTCACATATTTTATGTTCATTTATTCCAGCATTAATTATGTGTAAATTAGGGGCAGATGTTGTTGAACTTATTAAAACAACATTACCTATGGATGGTTTAGCTATGAAAACATTATTTACAGTTGGATCATTATTACCATGTGTCGGAATTGCTATTTTATTAAAACAAATCGTTACAAAAGCTGTTGATTTCATTCCATTTTTCTTTGGATTTACTCTTGCAGCATCAATGGGAATCAATTTAGTAGCTGCAACAGTTATTGCTGGTATGTTTGCTTTAATTAACTACAAATTAAAAATGTTACAAAATCAAAGAGTAGCTGCACCTGCAGGAGACTTTGATGACGAAGATGAGGAGGATATTTAAGATGGAAAAGAAACTATCTAAAAAAACATTAACAAAATCCTTCCACAATTGGTATTATGGAAACTTAACATGCTTCTCTCAAGAACATATGCAAACTTTTGGTTACTTATGCTCTATGTTACCAGTAGTAGAAGAACTTTATGACAAAAAAGAAGATCAAGCTAGATCAATGAAAACTTACACTGCTTTCTTTAATACAGAACCACAACTTGGGACTGTTATTGTAGGGATGACAGCAGGGTTAGAAGAAGCACGTGCAAATGGTGCAGAAGATGTTGATGATGAAACAATCAACGGGTTAAGAGCAGGTTTAATGGGACCAATCGCTGGTATTGGTGATTCCTTAGTTGTTGGAACAGTTATTCCTATTTTACTTGGTATTGCTTTAGGTATGTCTACAGGTGGTTCTCCACTTGGAGCAATCATGTATATTATTGTATGGAACTTATTTGCTTACTTTGGAATGAAATTCTTATATTTCAAAGGTTATGAATTAGGTGGTAAAGCTGTAGATTTCTTAGTAGGTCCTCAAGGGGAAGCTTTAAGAGAATCTGTTACAATGTTAGGTGGTATTGTTATTGGTGCCGTATCTGCTACATGGATTTCAGTAACAACTTCATTTACGATGACAGCAGCAGGAGCTAAAAAACCATTCTTAGATTTACAAAAAACATTAGATGGTGTTTATCCAGGTTTATTAACAGCAGTCTTTGTTGTTGGATGTTGGTATTTATTATCTAAAAAGAAAATGTCACCAATCAAAGTAATGTTATTATTAGTTGTAGTTGCCTTTATTGGTGTATTTGTTGGATTCTTTAATCCAGGATTATCTTACTAAAAGGAGAAATACAATGAATAGTCAAGAAAAACAAGGGTATATAGATGAAATTAACTACCAAAAGAAAATGATTAATAACCTCGTTAAGTGGTTACGCAATTTGTTCTTCCTTTCCTCTCTAGGAGTCTTATTGATGTATTATTTTTCTAATATCTTATTTATAAAAATCTTTGCAATCATATTAATAATTATATCTATATTAGCGATTATCCTTGTTGGAAAGGCTATTTATAGTGGTAAGAAAAACATAAATAAAATTGTTGATCAGTTTTCCTTAAAATATAAAAACTCTCTATAATCATACATAAAACCGCTTAGGCGGTTTTTATGTTATACTTTATTTGGTGATATTATGATAACAAATAAAATCAATACATTATTAAACAATAGTCAACAAAATGATTTAGATTATTCTATTTGTAAATATATTAAATTAAATCTAAAAACAGTATCTTCAATGTCTATTGAAGAACTTGCAAAAAATACCTATGTTTCTAAAGCAAAAATCTCTAAACTTATAAAAAAAATAGGTTATGATAACTATATTGCCTTTAAAGATGATTGCTTATTAGAATTAGAAATTAGAAAACAAGTAAACAATAGGCAACATCATTTTACAAAAAATCATTTACATGATTCATTTAAATGGATAGAAAATAATTTACTAGAAATTAAACAAAATCAAATAGTTGATTTTGTTAAAGAAATAACAGTAGCTAAACATATCTATCTTTATGGAGTTGCTTATTCTCATTTACTTTGTCAATATCTTCAATATGAAGGAGATCTTTTTCAAAAAGATATTTTGGTTTTAGATGAAAATGAATCAACCATAGAATTGAAAGAAAATGATTTATTACTTGTTATAGGAATTGAAGAGGATGCTTTAAGTAAACAATCCTCACGTTATTTAAGAAAGCTTTTAAGAAGTCAAGGACGTAAACTTTTGATTTCAACACAGATGATTGATCAAAAAATGTTAAACTATTTTCATGAAACATTACTTTTATCTATCAATCATTTAGAAATGAAAGAAAGAAGAATCATGTTTCATTGTTTGATTGATTTGATTATTTCTTGTTACTACGAATGTGCTTAGGCACATTTTTTTTGTCTTGTCAAGAAAGTTTATGAAATATAAAAAGAAAAGCAATTCATTTATTTATGAGTAAATTAATGAATAGGAGGCAACTATGGAAGAAAAATTAACAATTAAACAATTATTAGCTATTTTAGCTGCAGGTTTGTTTTCTTTTTGTGGTGTTTTGATTGAAACAGCAACGAATATTACATTTCCAACATTGATGAATGAATTTCAGGTTTCTACTTCTTTAGTTCAATGGATGACTACAGGGAATTTATTAATGATGGGAATTCTAATTCCTATTTCATCTTATTTAAAAAGAAGATTTCAAACAAAAAAATTATTTCTAGTAGCAGGATTTTTATTTTCAATAGGATTAATAATAGATATCTTTGCACAACAATTTAGCTTATTACTTATAGGAAGACTTATACAAGGAGCAGGTGTAGGAATTGCTTTACCAATGATGTATAACATTATTTTAGAGGAATCACCTCAAAGACTTCTAGGATTAATGATGGGATGTGGTTCTTTTGTAACAGCGGCTGCACCAGCAATAGGTCCTACTTTTGGAGGAATAATGACACAGTATTTTACTTGGCGTTATATTTTTATTTGTGTTTTACCGATTATTGTTCTAGCAAGTTTTATAGGTTATTTGTGTATGCGTGAACAAAAAATCAATATCCATGAAAAATTTGATATTTTAAGTTTTATAGCCGTAGCGTTCGCTTTTATTACTTTAATTATGGGATTTTCTAATTTAAATCAAGTTGTTGATCATTTAGTGTTTGTTTTATGTTGCTTTATCATTGGAATAAGCAGCTTATATTATTTTACTAAAAGGCAATTACATATTAAAAATCCATTAATTCATTTAGATATCTTTAATCATAAAAGTTTTACGTTTCATACCTTAGCCATCATGTTTTTACAAATGACAACATTAGGATATGGTTTATTATTACCAACATTTGTACAAATTGTTTTAAAACAACCTGCTACAGATGCAGGAGTCATCTTATTACCTGGAGCAATTGTTGGTGCTTTATTTGCACCTGTAGGTGGTTTGATTTTAGATCGTTTTGGAGCTAAAAAACCTATTATTTTAGGGATATGTTGTAGTTTTATTTCAACAATTTGTTTTCTATTTCTTTTTGATAAACTTACTTATCAATTATGTATGATACTTTATTTTATTTATAGTTTAGGAATTGGCTTGATTGTTGGTAATACAATGACGTGTGCGATGTCTCATTTACCTACAAATTTACAAGCAGATGGAAATGCAACATTACAAACATTGATGCAACTTTCAGGAGGAATAGGAACATCTATTACAGCTGCTATCTTAGCGTTTGTACAACAAGGAACTAATTTATATGATGGGACAAATAGAGGAACGTTGTTTGTTTTAGTTTTTTTGATTTTTAATGTTACGATTGTTGTTTTAAGTCAATATTTTGCTTTTAAAGGAGGAGAAAAAAATGAATTTTAAAGATCAAGTGGTAGTTATTACAGGAGGAACAAGTGGTATTGGAAAGCAAGCTGCTATTGAGTTTTCAAAAAAAGGAGCCCATGTTGTTGCTTTGACAGTAGATAAAGAAGAAGTATGTAAAGAAGCTATTAAAGAAATAGGAAATGATGCATCTTATATTCATTGTGATGTGTCTAAAGAAAGTGATGTTAAAAAAGCAATTGATGAAGTTGTCTTGAAATATGGACGTATTGATTGTGCTTTTAATAATGCTGGTATTGGTCCAGATGGCGTACGTATGCCTTATGAATCATTGACAGAAATTTCTGAAAAAACATGGGATTTAGTTGTAGATGTTGATATGAAAGGTGTTTTTCTTTGTTTAAAATATGAATTATTACAAATGCAAAAACAAGGATTTGGTGCTATTGTTAATACAGCTTCTATTGGAGGCTATAAAATGGCTCCAGGATTTGCAGCTTATGGTCCAGCCAAAGCAGCAGTTATTGCTTTAACAGAAATGGCTGCTTTAGAAAACGCATCTTATGGTATTCGTGTAAATGCCATTTGTCCAGGACCAACAATGGGAACAGAACTTACTAAAAATTCTTTATCAACAAATCCTCATGAAGAAGAAATGTTGAAGGAACATGTCATTCCTTTAAAAAAACTTGCGACAACAAAAGAAGTAACAAATGCAGTTTTATGGTTATGTAGTAAAGAAGCGAGTCATACAACAGGACAAAAATTATTTATTGATGGTGGAATGCATATTGCATAGGAGGAAAAAAGATGATTAAACATGTGTCAGTATTTACTTTAAAAGATAAAAGTAAAATTAATCAATTTAAAAAGATGTTAGAAGAAGTGGGTAATGAATGTTCTTTAATAGTAAACAGTGAAGTTGGTTGTAATATTAGTAAACAACCAGCAATAGGACCTCATTTTGGAGATCTTATTCAAATTATAGAATTTAAAGATGAAAATGATTTAAATGCTTATCCAGTTTCTAAAGAACATCAAAGATTATTAAAAGAAGGTCCAGAGATGGAAACTGTTACTGCTATCGATTATTACATTTAAAAGCCTCATTTAAGAGGCTTTTAAATGTTTATGATAAAGTAAACTACAAAGAAGTGCACCAATAGGGACTGTTAAAATAATACCTAATGTTCCTGTAATTCCTTGAGCTATTTCAATTGCAATAAAATCAGAATTCATTAATTGAGGATATTGAATTTGATAAGCAAAAAATGCAAGTAAAATTGTCATTGAACTTCCAGTAAAAGCTAGAATCAATGTATTACACATTGTTCCAATCATATCTTTTCCAATATTAATACCAGATTTAAATAATTGTGATTTAGTAATTTGTGGATTAAGTGCCTTAACTTCATATAAAGAAGAAGCAATTGACATACCTACATCCATAACTGCTCCTAATCCAGAAATTAAGATTCCAGAAAATAAAACTTCATTAATTTTTAGTCCTGTTTGTTGAGAAATAATAATCAATGCTTCAGCTTGATCAGTATTAAATCCTGAAATATGAATAAGCTGACTTAATACTAAAAAAGAAAGCCCACTAATAATAACACCTAGTGATGTGGCTATTACAGCTACCCAAGTTTTTATAGAAGGTCCATTAAGCATAAATAATGAATACCCAGTTGTTAAAATAACAATAAAGATAGTTGAAATAATTGGTGAAAAGCCACTAAAAATCATTGGCAGCAATAAACCTACAATAGCATAGAGAGTAAAGGCTAAACTGATAATCGTTCGCATTCCTTTTGATTTACCAATCATTAAAATAATGATTAAAAGTAAACCTACAAAACCATAAATATAAGGGGTACGATAATAATTATACGCTGTAATTAAAGTATTATCAGATTCAGGATTATCAATACAAGCAATAAATGTCTCCCCAGCTTTAAGACGTACATTATGTGTTGTTGAAAGATAATTATCGATATAAACTTTTTTATTTTTATAAGATCCATCTAATATCTCAACATATAAACTTTGTACACCATAATATCTATTTGTTGTTTCATCTTTTTTTGATTGATCATCGATTACACGCAATACTTTAGCTTTACTATAACTTAAAGATGATGAATTTTGAATTGCAACAGGACTATAAACCTGACTATGGAAAAAATAGACACCAAGTGTAAAAATAAAAATAATGATGAGAAGGATAAGATCACATTTATGAATTCTTTTTAACATGATATCTCCTTATGAAAGAACCTGTTTATGATAAACAGGTCCTGTTTTAATATATATTTTTCTTAATGATTAGTTTTCTTTTTTCTTTGCTTTGATAACAATGATAGCTCCAGCAACAATAGCCATTGTTGAGGCAATCTCTAAAGCAAGAAGAGGAGTATCATCACCAGTTTTTACTTTAGAAGATGTTGGGTTATCTTTTTTGTCTGTAGATGAAGTATTATCTTTTTTATCAGTTATTGAAGAAACTGGTTGATTTGTTTCTTTTTTAACTAATTGTTCTTTAGCTTCTTTTAAAGTGTTATAAGCTGTTTCAACATCTTGATTTGTAGCATCATTATTGTTAAGCACTGTTTTAGCTGCTACTAAAGCATCTTGTAATTTAGCAAATGATTCTTTTGTATAAGTTGAATCATCGATTTGACTACATTCATTAATTAATTTTTCTAATTCTGTTTTATCAACAGTTTCAGTTGATGTTTTATTGATTGTAAAATCATCAACAACAGATAAATCAGAAGTACGATAAGTTACAATTTTTAATTGATTATCTTTAACATCTAATTTTGTAATATTTGGTGTATGTTCTTGGTTTTTAACAGCAATATAATCACCACTTAAATTAGAAGTAAATTCATAATACTTACTACCACTAGCTGAGTTAGCAGTAATATAAGTAAGACCTTTAGGATCAGTGACTTCATGAATTGGATTACCATTTTGATCAAATGATTCATCTTTTAAAGCAGTTGTACCATCCATTAACATACTACGTGTATAAACATGGTCATGTCCCATTAAAACTAAATCAATACCATTTTGACTAAACATTGGAGCAAGAGTATCTCTTCTTGCTAGAATATCATTATCACTTGCATGAGATGCTGATGAATAAATTGAGTGATGGAAAACAACGATTTTCCATTTGATATCTTGGTTATCTTTTGTCTTAGCAAGAGTATTTTTAATGAATTCTTCATGTTCAGCAGTACTTCTGTTATTTGAGTTTAAAACAAGCATTAATGCATTGTTATAAATATAATAGTAATCACCTTGAGCATTTCCTTGACCACTGCTTCCTAAATTGCTGACATTTGGTAAGTTAAAGTGATCATTATAAGCAGTACCTGCATAATCATGGTTACCTACGGCATTTGCAAATGGTGTAGAGTAAACCACACTTCCTTGATAGTTAGATAAATAAGCATCATATTGAGATTCATTTTTACCAGCTTCTACATGGTCACCAGCATTTTGAATAAAGTGTACATCTTTAAATAATGGATTTGTATTAACAAGATCTAATGTCTTTTTCCATCCATCTTTATCAGCAGCTAAATCACCAGAAGAACCTAATTGTGGATCTCCAGCAAATAAGAAACTAAAATCACCTTTAGATTTCGTTGTTGTTGTATAAGTTTCTGACCAATGACCATTATTTCCTACACGATAAACATAAGCGGTATTTTCTTCTAAATCACTCATTGTTGCTTTATTAGCGTAATACCCATCAGCTTGTGCTTTTTCAATTTTAGCGTTTACTGTTTTTGCTTTAGCTTCAGGAAATTCATTTCCAGTCATATCTGCTTTTTTAGCGAATTGAATTTGTCCATTCGTACTATCTGTTGAAAACCAGTTTAAATTAAGTTCAGTTGGTGTACTTCCTACAGATAAAGAAATAGCTTTTAAACTTTCTCTTTCAGGTAATAAGCTTTCATCAGGATTGATTCCTAATTCATTAAGTTTAAAATATCCTTCACGGGTTTCATTACTTTTATGAATTTCAAAGGCAATAACATTTTTACCATTTGTAAGCATATCTTTAATATCTCTAAAATAGAGATCTGCAGTTTTTACACTTGAAGAAGTTTCTTTACTTCCATATCCCATGTTATCTTTATGACTACCATTTCCACTATCTTGGCTGCGGTAACCTTCATCAGGTACATTTAAGGCAGTTAATTGTTGACCGTTGATATAAACAATGACAGCATCTTTATAATTAAAACTTAAATGAATACCATTTACTTGACTGGCTTGATCAACATTGAAATAGCCTCTAAAGAAATAAGCACGAGATTCTTTATTTAAAGTTCCTTTTTCTGTAGAGAATTCTCCGTTTTGTTCTTTCCATTCATTGTCATTGTATTGACCATTTAAAGAAGCATTGTCGCCATTTTTATAAGTACGTGTCCAACCAGTGTATTGTCCCCATTTATTTTTGGCTTGTGTTCCATCGGCTGGATCAGTGTTTGTATCTAAATATTTAATTGTTGTGTCTTGATTCATGACAACAGTTCCTTTGTTGACTGTTTGGTCACCTTGAAGTGCTATAACATTTGTAAAACTGTTAATAGCTAATGGTGAAACGGATGTTAGTGACATCGCTGATAATACTGATAATGCAATTAATTTGTTTTTTTTGTTCATAAATTTTCTCCTTTTTCTACCGAAATTATAGAAGATATCTAAATAATCAAAAATCAAAATAAGGTAAAAGATAGTTTAAGAAAGTGTAAATATAATTATCATTCAGTCAAATATATGACCAAACAATCAAAATAATGTTGACAATTTGATTGAACGGTCATATAATAAAAATGTAAGAGGTGGTTTGAATGGATAATCAACGTCATAAGATTATACTGAATGAATTAGATAAAAAAGGAAATGTAACGGTTGCAAATCTTGTTGAACTTACGGGTGCTAGTGAATCAAGTATTCGTCGAGATTTAGTAGAACTTGATCATCAGGGATTTTTAAAAAGAGTTCATGGAGGAGCAACACTTATTCCTAAAGCAACTCAAACGACAGAAGATCCACTTGCGAAAAGACAATTATTCAATGCAGATGAAAAGAAGAAGATTGCTAAGTATGCAGCTTCATTAATAGAAGATAATGATGTTGTTTATTTAGATGCTGGTTCATCAACATTAGAATTAATCGAGTATTTAGATCAAAAAAATGCCCATTATATTACAAATGGCTTGATGCAAGCACAACAACTTACTTTAAAAGGTTTCCATGTTGTTTGTCTTGGTGGAGAAGTTAGAAATATTACAGGAGCATGTGTAGGAGCTAATACGATGAAGTCTTTAAATCGTTATCATTTTTCTAAAGGTTTCTTTGGAACAAATGGTATTGATATGACAAATGGTTTTACGACACCTGATAGTGAAGAAGCAGCGATTAAAGAACTAGCAATGGAAAGATGTCAAATGAGTTATGTTTTATCTGATCATAGTAAATTTAATAAAGTTTACCATGTAACATTTGGTCAAATTAATGATGCAATGATTATCACAGATCACTGTGAAAAAGAAATAAAGGAACAGGCAACAGTTGTGGAGGTAAAGGACTAATGATTTATACGATTACTTTTAATCCGTCTTTGGATTATATTATGCATGTTGATTGTTTTGAAGAAGGGGAAACAAATCGTTCAAAACAAGAAGAAATTTATCCTGGAGGAAAAGGATTTAATGTTTCAACTATTTTAAGCCGTTTAAATCTTGAAACAACAGCTTTAGGGTTTGTAGCTGGATTTACAGGTGATGAAATTGTTAAAGAATTAAAAGAAAGAGGATTTACTTGTGATTTATGTCAGTTAGAAAGTGGTCTTTCAAGAATTAATGTTAAGATGAAAGGTGCTAAAGAAACTGAAATCAACGGAAGCGGTCCAGATATTCCACAAGAAAAACTAGATGAATTATTTGATAAATTAAATCAATTACAAGAAAATGATATTTTAGTTCTTGCTGGAAGTATTCCATCATCATTACCTAATGATATTTATGAACAAATTATGAAAAAATTAGCACAACAAGGTATTAAGATCATTGTTGACGCAACTAATGATTTATTAAAGAAAGTATTACCTTATCATCCTTTCTTAATTAAACCAAATCATCGTGAATTAGAAGAATTATTCAATGTCAGAATTGAAAATAAAGAAGATCTTATTCACTATGCTCGAAAACTTCAAGAACAAGGAGCTATTAATGTTCTTGTTTCTCTTGGAAAAGATGGTGCTATTTTAGTCAGTGAAGATGGTCATGTTTATTATTGTGCTGGCGCTAAAGGAAAATTATTAAATAGTGTTGGTAGTGGTGATAGTATGGTTGCTGGATTTATTGCTGGATATTTAAAAGATAAAAAATATGATGAAGCTTTAAAATTAGGAAGTGCTTGTGGTGGCGCTACTGCTTTTAGCGAAGATTTAGCGGAAGCTTCAATGATTCAAGAAGTCTATAAACAATTACAAGTGGTGGAACTATAAATAAAGATCTTAGATTTGTTAAAAGATGTTTCAATTGATGTAAATGCTACATGTTCAAATAAAGATGAAGCTATTGATACTTTAGTTTCATTAATGGCAAAACAAGGAAACTTAAATGATCAAGATGTTTATAAACAAGGAATTTACGCACGTGAAGAATTAAGCACAACAGGAATTGGTGAAGGTATTGCGATTCCTCATGCTCAAAGTGAAGCTGTAAATGCCCCAGGACTTGCAGCAATGGTTGTTAAAGACGGTGTCGATTATCAATCTTTAGATAATCAACCAGCAAAACTGTTCTTTATGATTGCGGTCCCTAAAACAGGTGGAAACGAACACTTACAAATTCTTGCGATGTTATCACAAATGTTAATGGATACAGACTTTAAAGATTCTTTAATTAATGCACAAAGTGTAGAAGAATTTATGGATTTAATTAATCAAAAAGAAGCTGCACAAAAATCTAAAGAAGAAGAAAAAGAAGAAGCGCAAAAAGAATTTACAGGAACTTATCGTTTACTTGCGGTAACTGCTTGTCCTACAGGTATTGCGCATACTTATATGGCGGCTGAAGCTTTAGAAGAAAAAGCAAAACAAATGGGAATTACAATCAAAGTCGAAACTGATGGTAGTGGTGGAACTAAAAATGCTCCAACTGCTAAAGAAATTGAAGAATGTGAAGCTATTATTGTAGCTGCTGATAAAAATGTCGAAATGACTCGTTTTGATGGAAAACCTGTCATTCAAGTCAAAGTGGCAGATGGTATCAATAAAGCAGAAGAATTAATTAATGAAGCTTTAAGTGGAAATGCACCAATTTATCATGCAGATCATGCTTCTACAACTGTAGAAAGTGAAAGCGATGAAAGTATTGGCCGTCAAATCTATAAACATTTAATGAATGGTGTCAGTCATATGTTACCATTTGTTATTGATGGAGGTATTTTAATTGCCTTAGCTTTCTTATTTGATGACTATAAGATTGATCCAAGTAACTTTGGTAAAAATACACCATTAGCTGCTTTCTTTAAAACAACAGGAGATACAGCTTTTGGATTTATGTTACCAGTTCTTGCAGGATATATTTCAATGTCGATTTCAGATCGTCCTGGTCTTGCTGTTGGATTTGTTGGTGGAGCACTTGCAAATCAAGGAAATTCAGGGTTCTTAGGAGCTTTAGTAGCTGGGTTTGCTGCTGGATATTTAATGAAAGGTTTACGTAAATTATTTGATCATTTACCAGATGCTTTTGAAGGATTAAAACCAGTTCTTTTATATCCATTCTTTGGATTATTATTAATGGCATTACTTATGACATTTATTATTAATCCACCAGTTGCTGCTATCAATACAGCTCTTACAAATGCTTTAAAATCAATGGGTGGTTCAAGTAAAATAGTTCTTGGAATGTTACTTGGTGGTATGATGGCGATTGATATGGGTGGTCCAATCAATAAAGCAGCATACGTTTTCGGAACTGCATCGATTGCTTCAGGAAACTATGATATCATGGCAGCTGTTATGATTGGTGGGATGGTTCCACCTCTAGCTATTGCACTTGCAACATTCTTCTTTAAAAATCGTTTTATTAAAAAAGAACAACAAACAACACTTACAAATATCATTATGGGATTATCATTTATTACTGAAGGAGCAATTCCATTTGCAGCTTCTGATCCATTACATATCTTACCTGCATGTGTCGTTGGTTCAGCAACTGCTGGTGCTTTGTCAATGTTCTTTAATTGTACATTAATGGCACCACATGGAGGAATCTTTGTTATCGGTGTTATCTCTAATCCTCTTGGATATCTATTTGCATTAGCTGTTGGTTCAGTAGTAGGAATGTTAGGTTTAGCTTTATTAAAGAAACCTTTAAAATAATATTGAATTCTAGGTGAAAGCCTAGAATTTTTTTTATTAAAAAGGGAATATTATGTTTGAAAGGAACATATATAATGGATAATGATACAATTTTATTATTAAAAGAATGTGATTCAGGATTAAAAATGGCAATTTCATCTTTAGATGAAGTTTTAGATGTCATTAAAAATAATGAATTCAAAGAAATCTGCATTACTTCAAAAAATAAACATCAAACTTTAAAAAAAGAAGTTGATCAATTATTAAAAGAACATCATCTTCAAGAGAAAGAACCTTCCCTCATAGCAAAAGGCATGTCATGGTTAAAAATGAATTTTAAAATACAAATGAATGAAGATGATCAAACAATTGCTTCACTTCTTTTTGAAGGATGTTCTATGGGAATAGAAACACTTTATAAATATCTGCATCAATATGAAAATGCTTCATCAAAGATAAAAAAGGTGACAGAAAAACTTATTGAAATTGAAAAAGAATTATCACAAAATATACAAAATTATTTATAGATGATTACGAAACAAATTTGTTTCGTAATTTTTTACTAAATTAAAAAGAAAAACATCAAAAAATTGTCTATATAATAATAGGAGGAAAAATTATATGGATAAAGTATTAGAAATCACATCAAATGATCATATCATCATGATTGATAAACTCTGTAAAAGAATATTAGGTCATCCAGAAATTTTAGGAAGAATTATCAAAGGTTTTATTAAAGAAGCTAAAGATGTATCTCTAGAAGAAATCATTGGAATAATTAAAGGAAATGATGGTTTTCAACAATTAAATAATGTAATAGATATTCCCTATCATGGAAAAGTAGAATTCGATTATTTCTGTTATATCAACTTACCACAAAAAGAGGGTACATCAAAAAGAATCTATCTAGATGTTGAAATACAAAATGTAGAAAATCCAGGCTATGCTCTATTAACAAGAGGAAATGATTATCTTTCAAGAATGATTACCAGTCAAAATGGTAAAGAATATGATTATCGAAATTATGATGGAATGAAAAAAGCCTATGTGATATGGATACTGCCACAGGCAGCTAGAAAAAGAGATGGACATGTTAATCGTTATAAAACAACTGAAGAAAATATCAGTGGAGCAACAATTGAAAGGTTAGATAGCTATGATAAAAATGAACAGATTATGATATACTTAAATAAAGATCATAAGCTAGAAGACAAGTATGAAAGCAGTGATTGGATAAAGACACCATTAGTCATATTTTTTAATAATACATACGATCTTTTAGTAAAAAAAGATGTCATGAAAAAATATAAATTTAAAGAAATAGAGAAGGAGGTTGAAAAGATGTGTAATTTAGGAGAAATGATAGCGAGAGAGAATATAGAAAAAGGACATTCTATGGGACTTGAACAAGGATTAGAACAAGGACAAAAATTAGAAAGAAGAAAGAAAAATATTCAATCAATAACAAATCTAATGGAAAGCTTAAATGTTTCGTTTTCGAAAGCAATAGAATTGTTGAAAGTACCTGAAGATGAGGTTTTAGAAATAGAAGATTATTTTAAATTTTAAGTGATGGTGGCATAACATGTATAGGTGTTATGCTTTTTATTTTTTCATGAAATGAAACTTAATTAACCATCTGACACATCTTTTGATTTAACTCCGTTATTCTCACTTTAAACCGAGGAGTATAATCTATCACTTCTTTAAAATATTATATACTTTTCTTAAAGAGGTGGATACTATGGCTAAAAATCAAAAACCAAAAAAGGATTCTTTAATTACTTTAACTAGAAAATATGCAAATAATCATGATGAATGTGTAAAATTCTTTTTTAAAATGAAATGGCCTGTTGGCTTTTACTGTGAAAAATGTGGATGTACACATTACTATTCCATTAAAAGAGGTGATGTCTTTCAATGTAAAGAATGTGGTCATCAACATTACTTACTTTCTAATACTATATTTCAAGATAATAAGCTAGATCTTTATAAATTGATTTTAGGAATGTATCTCTTTTTTACGGCAAATAAAGGTTTGTCTGCGATTGAATTAGCTAATGAATTAGAAATAAATTATAAAACAGCGCTATTACTTTGTAGAAAATGTAGGATTCTTATGTCCCAAAGTAACAGTGAAAAAATTCTGGACAGCTTTTTTTATGAAGCAGACGTTGCTTATATAGGCTCAAAAAGTAAAGAAGAACACAAACAAGGAGTTGCTACTGAACAGCAACCCTTTTTAGTAATGTTATCAACAGATAAAGAAAATAAATATCCAAAATTTTTAAAATTAATGCCAGTAGCTGTAGATAGTACAAATAATATTGTTAGATTCATCTCAAAAAAAGCAATACTTTCAAAAGAAAGAATACTAAACACTGATGGAAAAACAACTTTTTTAGGATTAACTGATAAAATAACATTAAAATCAGAAAAAATACTCTATGATGAAGAAAATCATAGATTGTATTGGCTTAATGTATTAATTGGTGATATAAAGAATAATATTACTGGTATATATCATGGAGTAACTAAACGTGACTTACCTTTGTTTTTGAATGAACAAGAATGGCGTTTCAACCATAGATATACTGGAAAGAACTTCATGAACAAAATACAGAAATATGTTTTGAAATCACATCCATGTCCTAAAAAAGCAATTATTACTGTACTCAATTTATCCGAACCATACTATGCACATGTGTCAGATGGTTAATTAAGAAATGAAATAAATAAGAAAAAAGAAAATTTTTTTACTAAAATAATAGTATTTAGAAAGAGGGGAAAATAACAAGATGGCAAAATATGAAAAAATTGAAGATGATTCAAAATTACCAATAAAGTTAATTCGTTTTATCAATGATATATCTGGTCCAATTGAGAAGCATTGGCATAATAGTATTGAAATTGTTGTTCCACTTTCTGGAAAAGGATTTGCGTGGATTGATGGAAAGACATATGAATATGAAGGAATGAATTTAAATCAGGGAGGTCATCGTGTATTTGTGATTAATTCTCAAAGTATTCATTCTTTTGAATCTTATGATGTTCCTATTCCTTATTATGGATATGCTTTACAAATTAATTATAAATTTCTAAAGAGTATTTGTCCTACAATAGATCAACTTTCTTTTATAGAAAGACCTGATTATCAATATTCAAAGAAAATAAAAGAAATGATTTGGCAATTAGATGAAGCTTATCTTTGTGAAAGTCATTATAAAAATGCTCTTATTATGAGTAAGTTATATGAGATTGTTTATTATTTATTAGAAAATATTTCTAATAAAAAAGAAAATTATATTGAAAATAGAAGTGTAAAAAATAAAAAGAGGATAACTGAGATTGTTAATTATATAGATCAACATTATCAAGATGATTTACATATTCAAGATATTGCTGAACATTTTTCTATGTCTACAAATCATTTATCAAAGTTATTTAAAGAAAATTTAAATACAACAGTTAAATCTTATTTAACTTCTGTAAGAATTAAGTGTGCTAAAAAATATTTATTAGAAACAGATCTTCCATTGATTGATGTTGCAATGGTTAATGGTTTTCCAAATTTAAAATCATTAAATAGAGAATTAGAAAAAGATTGTCAAATGTCAGCAACACAATACAGAAAAATGGTTAAAAAAAGTATTAATTATGTGAAATAATAGAAAATGATACTAATTTGGATTGTTTTTGACCTGAATGTAAGCGCTTAATGCTCTATAATATAAAGCATAGAGGAGGGAAAATATGAATAAACTTAGAAAATCGTTAAGTTGTGTAACAAGTGCAATGATGATTTTATCATTAAGCACACCAGTTTTCGCAGCAGGAACTGGAATCGCAACAGGAACACAAAAAGCTTATGTCACAGGTGACGACTGGGGTTGTGGTGTTTCAAAAACAATCATGACTCTAGACAAAACAATTGATGCAAAATCAGTTGCAGCTACTGATTTCTCTGTTGAACAAGTTGTAAATGGTACAACTAAATCACAAAGAACAATTAAAGCTGCTTACACATCAGATGAAAACGGAAATAAGGTAACAAAAGATTCTAATATTGTTACTGTAGAAATGGAAATTTCTCCATCAGAAGGTAGCCCTATTTCATGGAGCATGGCTACTTGGAGAAATACTTGGGCTAACCCATATGAATTAAATGTTAGTATTGTAGATGGTCAAGATATTACGTCTGAAGGTGAAACAATTCACGAATTAGATGTTGAATCAGTAATTGATGTTGCTGGTAGTGGAAAAGTATGTCCACAATTAGATGGATTCTCATTTGGAGAAAATTATAAAAGCTTAGAATATACAGATGAAAATGGAACTATCTCTTATTCATTATATACACCTAAAAAAGATTCTCATAAAAACGCTTTAGTTATTTGGAATCATGGTATTGGTGAAACTGGAGAAGATGTTCAAATCGACTTATTAGGAAATGAAGTAACTGCTCTTGGTGGAGAAGAATTCCAATCAGTTATGGATGGTGCTTACGTATTAGTTCCTCAACGTAGAAATAGAACAAACGTAGAAACAGTTTACAATTTAGCTAAGAAAATTCTTGCTGAAAACGATGATATCGATCCTAATAGAGTAATCGTTGGTGGATGTTCAGCTGGTGGAGCTGCAACATTACAAATGATTTATGCTCATCCTGATTTCTATGCAGCTGCTTATCCAATTTGTGCTGCAGGTGCAGGAAATGAAACTTATTTACAAAATGCAGATAAACTTAAAGATTTACCAATTTGGTTCATTCATGCTAAAAATGATGATACTGTAAAAGTTGAAGGTACTGAAGCTTTAGTTGCTGCATTAAAAGAAGTTGGTGCTGAAGTACATACTTCATATTTTGATGATGTACATGATACAACTGGAAGATTTACAAATGAAGATGGAACACCATATCAATATAGTGGACATTGGTCATGGGTATACTTTGATAACAATGAATGCTATGATGAAAACGGTGTTAACTTATGGCAATGGATGTCAAGACAATCTAAAGAAGATACTGTAGTTGCTACTGGTACTCAAAAAGCTTACGTAGTAGGTGAAGATTGGGGTCCAGCTGTTACAAAAACAGTTATCAAATTAGACAAAGCAATCGATGCAGACTCTGTAGATGCAAACAACTTAAGTGTTGTAGAAGAAAAAGCTGCAACAAACTGGGCTGATGGTTCTACTTATGAAGCAAAAGCTGATAGAAAAGTTACAGCTGCTTATACTTCTGATGAAAACGGAAATAAAGTAACTGGTTCATCTAATTACTTAACAATCGAAATGTATGTATCACCAAGTGAAGGATCACCATTTATTTATAGTTTAAAAACTGGATTCAATAGTTGGTGTGATCCTTATAGATTATATGTAAGCCTTGCTAAAGGTGCTCAATTAAAATCTGATGATGAAATCGTAAGTGAATTAAATGTTGTTGCTGATATTGACGTTGCTGGTGATGGTAAGATTTGTCCTCAATTAGATAAATTCAATATCTATGAAAAATCATACACAGCTAGTGATGGAACAGTTTATTCTTATGCAGACTACGCTCCTGCAAAAGATGATAAGAAAAATGCACTTGTAATTTGGTTACATGGTGCTGGTGAAGGAAAATATGACCCTTCAATTGATATTTTAGGAAATGAAGTTACTGCTTATGTTGGAGAAGAATTCCAAAAAGAATTAAATAATGCTTATGTATTAGTTCCTCAATGTCCAACTATGTGGATGGATGGTGGTAACGGAGAATACCAAAACGGTGATAAAGGTTCAATCTACAAAGATAGCTTAATGGAATTAATTAAAGATTACGTAGATGCAAATGATGATATTGATCCTAATAGAATCTATATCGGTGGATGCTCTAATGGTGGATATATGACTATGGAAATGATCCTAGCTAATCCAGATTACTTTGCTGCTGCATTCCCAATTTGTGAAGCATTCCAAGATCAATACATTACAGATGAACAAATCGAATCAATCAAAGATATGGGAATCTGGTTCACATATGCTAAAAACGATACAACTGTAGATCCAACTAAATGTGCTGAACCAACAATTAAGAGATTATTAGCTGCTGGTGCTAAAAACGTACATGTTTCAGCATTTGAAGATGTACATGATACAACTGGAAGATTTACAAATGAAGATGGTACACCATATCAATATGCAGGACACTGGTCATGGATTTACTTCGATAACAATGAATGTTATGATGAAAACGGAGTAAATGCATGGACATGGCTTGGACAACAAGTTAAAGCAACTGCTGCTGATGATACTAAGAAAGATGATGCATCAAAAGATGACACTTCTAAAGGTGATAAACCAGCAACAGGTACTACTACAACTGATAAAACTTCTCCAAAAACTGGTGATGAAACTGCAGTTGCAGGATATGCTATGTTATTCATGGCTGCTGCTTTAGGTACACTAAAATTAAGAAGAAAAGAAGACTAAAATAATACAATTGAATAAAACTGCTGCTAAAAGAATCACAGAAATGTGATTCTTTTTGGGTAACCAAATAATTTAGGGGGAAAGCCAAATTATTTAGGGGACAACTTTAGGGGTTTTAAGAAAACCCTGTTGAAAGTTAGGGGGCACTTTAGGGGGCAACCTAAAAATTCATAGAAAATAAGTTTAAAGGAACAATCAAATAGGTTGTTCCTTTAATTTTGTCTAGATACATTTAACAAGTTATTTTTTAAATTTATATACTTCTTTTTTTGATTTAGGAGTGGCTAAAATAGGTTCGTTTTTCCTGTTAGCCCAAATCAATCTACTTCTTGCATATTCAAAATTGCTTAATCCTCTTGAATTTCTTTTGAAATCTTTAGGAGTCCTATTATATCCTTCCATAGGCCCGTTAGATAGTCTTCGTTCATTTCCATTATTATCAGTTATATAAATAAATGAATTGATGATTTCTTGTTTATGATCTTTTAATAATTCAGGAAATTCTTTAAACATGATTAATGTTGAATGAGAATAACAATCAATAATATAGCTTAAGAGAGTATTGATTTTTTCTAGATTCCTTTCTTTGGTTTTATTAAACTCGATATATTTTTCTTTTAGACGTCTGATTTGTATAAGATTATCGTCCAATTGGAAAAACATTTTTTCATAGTCATAAGTATTTAAATAAGCTTTTAATTTGTGGTTGTATCTAACATTACTTTGATAGTCTATATTTTCTACATTTTGTAATATGAGCCATTTAAAATTATTAAGAAGATAGACCTCTTTAGATGTTGGCATATTTTTAAAATCTATAGGTTTATTATTTTTTATACAAGTGTCTTCGTAAAGCTTTTTATCTCTTATTTGGAATTTCTTTTTTAGATCGTTGATATAGTTATTTATCTTTCTTATGATCCAAGAAACAACATGAAAGCTGTCAATGATAGCAATACTGTTAGGAAAATAGCGTTTTGTATAGTTGATATAGGGGTTATACATATCACATATAAGGTATTTAACGTTTTTTCGTTCTTCCAATGGAATGGATAAAAAGTAGGCATTTGTTGTTTCCTCCCATCTGTTGGGAAGGATATCAACGATTTCTAGAGTATTGAAATCCATAATGACCAGAGCATAACGATGCTTATAGTCAATATCTAAAAATACTTCGTCGACAGAAATTATTTCAGGTAAAGGAAGACGTTTTATGTTCAAATATTGTAGAAATATATAATGTACGGAAGTATCAGAAATATTATATTTTCTAGCGACATCTGCAGTAGTGATATGTATATTCTTCATTTCATTAAGGATCATATAAGGAGTAATATTAGATGACTGTTTATATTTACTAATAAAGTTAAACTGATCATTGAAGTAAAGATTACATTGAGGGTTGGTACATCTCCATTTTCTTTGAGTTACAATAAGTTTTAATTGATAGCCATCCTGTAGGATAGGATGATTTATTTTTCTAATATATTTTCCTTTTGAATGCATTCTAGAAGAACAGGCAGGGCAATATTCGACTTTGAGAGTCTTTTCTAAATAAATTATCTTAGTATTTCCATCAATTAAAATCTTAGAGATAATTATGTCTTTATCTTCAATGTTTAAAAATTTCATGATATCATTATTCATATAGTTCCTTTCATAGTATCTAGACAATATAAATGATAAATGAACTATAAAAAGAAACAACAGCCAGAATCCTAGCTGTTGTTTTTCAATGGCAATTATTAGAAGTTCATCCCCCTAAAGTTGCCCCCTAAAGTAGACCCCCAAAGTTGAGGCCCCTAAATTATTTGAATAGCCGACAAGCTTTGATTATTGTGCAACACTATAAAAATTAGTTGTTTGATAATTATAAATAATGTTTGAAGTGTTAAATAGAAGACCATTTGATAAATGAATATTATCATTGATCATAATAGCTGGATCATTTTCATTAAGTTTTAATAATTCAGCATCTTCTTTACTTAATTTAATAGCTGTTAAATATTTATCTGCAAAACCAAAAGATAATTTCAAATCATCTTTTAAATATCTAAAAATAGATCCTTCAGCTATTTCTTTACCTAAATAAGGGACAATGTCTTTATTATAATAAGTTCTTTCTAAAGCATATGGAATGCCATCGACAATACGTAATCTTTTTAAATAATAAACAGGAGTGCCAAGTTTACAATTCATCTGTTGACTAAGCTTTTCATCAGCTTCAATTACTTGAATATCCAATAGTTTATTAATAATTTTATTACCAGGATTATCCATTGTTACACCGCGTGTTGAATTTAAATAGACTGTTCCTTTTTTCTTAGGTGCACGAACAAACATCCCATTTCCCTGAACTGAATAAACAATACCTAAATTGATTAATATTTTAATTGCATTACGGATTGTATTACGACTGACTTTATATTCTTCTATTAGTTTTTCTTCAGTAGGTAATTTGTGGTTTTCTTCGAATTCTTCATTCATTATTCTTTTTTGAAGATCATTGACGATCATTTCGTATTTTAACATATCATCACCCAAAGCTCATTATATCATAATGTTTTTATTTCACAATACGATTATATATTTGTTGGTACAAATTTTAAATATTCCATACATTTTATTTGAAAGCGCTTTACATTATATAAATGTAGGCATATAATGAATTTGTACCAATGAATTTGGAGGGAATATGATGAAAAGGATATTGAAAGTATTACTAGTGGCTTTAATGGTTATAGCTTCAACTGTTAGAGTCGATGCAAAGTCAACAATATCAGAGAGGGTTCAAAATATAATAAATAGTATGAGCTCGACAGATAAAGTTGCGCAAATGATTCAAGCGGATACCCGCTGGATTACACCAGAAGAAGTGGCTGAATATAAAATTGGTTCAATTTTAAGTGGTGGTGGAGCTGCACCATCAACTGGGAACCAATTAAGTAATTGGGCAGATTCAGCAAATAGTTATCAACAAGCAGTTATTAATAGTGGAGGTATTCCATTACTTTATGGAATAGATGCTGTTCATGGAAATAATAATTTATATGGTGCAACAATCTATCCTCATAATATTGGTTTAGCAGCAGCTAATGATCAACAATTAGTTGAAAAAATTGGTAGTGCATCAGCCAGTGAAGTAAGAGCAATGGGAGCTAACTGGACATTTACACCAACGTTAGGGGTTCCTCATAATGAACGTTGGGGACGTACTTATGAAACTTTCGGTGATGATGTAGAACGTGTTACCTCTTTAGGAAATGCTTATATTAAAGGAATCGAAAAAGATGGTTCTACTCTTTCAACTGCTAAACATTATTTAGGAGAAGGTTTAACAACAAATGGTACGAATCAAGGAAATGTTGAATTGAGTGAAAGTGATTATAATGATTTGATTAATGCGAATATGGATAATGAAATTGTTAAAGAAATTCTTACACCATATAAAAAAGCAATTGATCAAGGTGTTCAATCTATTATGGTTTCTTATAATAGTATTAATGGTAAGAAATGCCATGGAAATAAAGATGTTCTTACAACTTTATTAAAAGAAAAACTTGGTTTTGAAGGAATTGTTATAAGTGATTATAATGGTTTAGATCAAATTGAAAATCAATCATCTTATAAAGATAAAGCTATTGCTTGTATCAATGCTGGTGTTGATATGTTGATGGTAGCAGAAAAAGATGGTGATACACCTCGTTGGAGAAATTTATATAATGCTTTAGTAGAAGCAGTTAATGAAAATAAAATTAGTGAAGAACGTTTAAATGATGCAACAGCACGTATTTTAACAGCAAAAGAAAATATTGGACTTTTAGATGATTCTTCAAAAGCGTACGCTAATAAGGATGCACAAGCATTATTTGGTGGACAAGAACATCGTACACTTGCAAGACAAGCAGTAAGTGAATCTTTAGTATTATTAAAAAATGATACAGTTAAAGATGATCAAACAATGATGCAAGCATTAGAAAAGATGGATAATTTAATGGTTGCAGGAAGTGCTGGCGATGACATTGGTAAGCAATGTAGTGGTTGGACAATTACATGGCAAGGATCAACTGGAAATACGACAAAGGGTACAACGATTTTCAGTGGATTAAAAGCAGCTATGGATAAAAAAGGTGGTACTATTAATTATAGTGCTAATGGCGTATATACAGATTCTACTTCAAAAGTGGATGCAGCAATTGTAGTTGTAGGAGAAGATCCATACGCTGAAAGTAATGGAGATAGAAGTGCTAGTCAATTAAAATTACCAGCTAGTGATATCAGTACAATTAAACAAATTGAAAATAGTCATCCTGATACACCAATTGTTTTGGTTTTAACAACAGGACGTCCAATTGCAATTGCTGATTATGTTAATGATCAACATATTAAAGCAATTGTTAATGCATGGCTTCCAGGTAGTGAAGGTGATGGAGTTGCTGATGTATTATTAGGTGATAAAGATTTTGTAGGAACAAATCCAATTACATGGACTTGGTATCCTCAAGATATTACAAGTAAATATACAGATACAAGTAAAGTTTTATATCCAGTAGGATATGGTTTAAAGAAAGCACAAAAAACAGGTGATTTTAGTGCACCTGATGATCCAAATGTTGTAGATTTAGAAAAAACAAAAGGAAAATTAGAAGCAGAAGACTTTATAGATGCACATAGTAGTATTCAATTAGAAAATAATGGTACAACTGTTGGATATTTACAAGATGGTCGTTATATGACTTATAAAATAAAAGTACCTGAAAAGGCAGCTTATAAGTTAACTGTTCAAGCAGCACGTCAATATGAAGCAACAATTGATGGAGCATTTGAATTATATTTAGATGATGAATTAGTTTTAGAAAAGAAAAATACATCTATTGTTTCAACAGGTAGTTGGACAACATTTACTGCTCAAGAAATGAAAGCTTTAGTAAGTTTAAAAGCAGGTGTTCATGAACTAAAACTTGTAGCACGTGATAAAGATTTCAACTTTGATTATTATACATTTGAAAAAGCAGGGGATTATGTAGGACCAGTTGTTCCTGAAGAAGTGACAAATGTTGGGACTGGTGCTATGTTACAAGAAGGTGCTGTTGAAGTAAGTATGTCATCTTCTGAAAATTCACAAAGTATGTCATGATATAAAGGTGAATTTGAAATTTCTAATAAAAATGCGACAAAAGATGCTCTAGATTTACGAGTAGCAGATGATTCTAAACAAACAACAATTATTGTTAATGATCAAAAAACATATCAAAGTGTATTAGGAATGGGAACTTCTATTGAAGAAGCAACAATTCATAATTTATTAAAAATGACTGATGAAAATCGTCAAGCATTTTTAAGAAGATTATTAGATCCAGTTAATGGTATGGGAATGTCTTTAATTAGAGTTACAATTGGAACATCTGATTTTACAGCTCAAGATTTCTATACTTATTATGATGGAACTGGTAAAGAGTTAGATGGAAAACCAGACTGGAATAATGTGACTGGTAAAGGATTTAGTATTCAAAAAGATCAAGATTATGGTGTGATTAAAGTTCTTAATGAAATGTTAGCAATTGCTAAAGAATTAGGAGTAGAAAATAATCTTAAATTCTTTGCATCTTCTTGGACACCACCAGGATGGATGAAAACAGCGACTTCTAGTAGTAAATCATATGAAAATAATGATTTATTATTAAAAGGTGGAAAATTAAATGATGCATATATTAATGATTTAGCTAAATATATGGTACGTTATGTAGAAGAGTATAAAAAACAAGGAATTCCTATTTATGCAATGACTCTTCAAAATGAACCATTACTTGAAATCAATTATCCAAGTTGTGCAATGACAGGAACACAAGAAGCTAAACTTGCTAAAGCTATTAAAAAAGAATTAGCGCTAAGTACGATTTTAAATGATCAAGAAAAAGATGTTAAATTGTGGGCTTTTGATCATAACTTTGATGGTGCTGATAAATTTATGAAAGATTTCTTCAATGAAGCTGGAGATGATTATAATATTGATGGTATTGCTTTCCATCCATATGGAGGAAATGCTTCAACAATGGGATCTTTCTATGATAATTACAAAGATAAGCTAAGTATGAACTTAACAGAAAGATCTGTTTGGGGAACAAGTGGTGCTAATGATATTATTACTTGGTTAAGAAATGGTTCTGAAAGTTATAATAGTTGGGTAACAATGTTAGATAGTAATATTGGAACTCATCATTGGGTAGGAACACCTGATCCAACATTATTTGTACAAGATGCGAATAACCCTCAAAGATATTGGGCAACACCTGAAGTATATATCATGTCTCAATTTACTAAATATGTAAAACCAGGATATGTTCGTATTGATACAAATAATGGAAGTAGTTCAACTGTTACAAATGTTGCTTTTAAAGATCCTGAAACAGGAAAAATTGTTATGATTGTCGCAAATCGTAGTGGTTCTGATCAAAAATTTAAAGTAATGATGAATGGAACACAATTTAATGCTGTTTTACCAGCAGGTAATGTAGCAACTTATATTTGGGATGGTTCTATTGCTGAAGTTAAAGGAAATGAAATCCCAGGTGTATTAAAAGCAACAGATGCTGTTAATTATGATAAATTAAAAGTGAAAGATGATGGTTCTGGATTTGGAAACGTTCAAGATGGTGCTTGGGCAGATTATCTAATCGATGTTAAAGAAGCAGGTCTTTATAATGTTTCAATTCCTCATGCTATTGGACCAACAAGTGGACCATCAGTTGATAGTAATACTGACAATAAACAAATTGTTTTAAAAGTAGATAATCAAGAAATTGGTCAAACAGTGACTAAACGTTTTGATACTTGGTCTAGTGATTGGAATGCATGGGGTACAACAAGAAATGTTCAAGTTCAAGTAAAATTAAATGCCGGTGTACAAAGACTTACATTATCCTTACCACAAGGTGATATGGACATTGGTGCTTTAACATTTACTAAAGCAAAAGATGTTTTAAATGTTCCAGGTTATATTCATGCTTTAGATTATAGCTATGGTGAAAATATTATTGCTGAAAATAATGAAAATGTTGGTTTCTTTGATGATGGTGATAAATTAGAATATACAGTCAATGTTCAAAAAACAGATAATTATAAGATGCAACTTGAATATGCTAAGGCTGAAAAAGATGCTGAATTTGATATTTATATAGATGATGTTTTAACAACATCAAGTACTTTAGAAACAACTGGAAGTTTTAGTTCTTATAAAAAAGGAACAGTTGCTATTGATTTACCAGAAGGTAGTCATAAAATTATGTTTGTTCCTAAAAATAATGGAGGATTTAATTTAAAATCATTATCATTTGGATCATATATCCAATTAGAAAATGATTCATTAAAAGAAGGAAAATTAGATGGTCAAAAGATTACCGTTCATTTAAAAGATGGTAAATTTAATGAACAATTAGATAAAGATAATTGGCATATTGATTTACCTCAAGGAATTGATTTTGATTTAGATAAAGTAAGTGATACAGAAGCAACAATTACTTTAAAAGGACAAGAAGTTGTAGATTACGATAGTAATCGTACTTTAAATATTGAAATTGATGCTAAAGAAGTAGGAGATAAAGATTATTTATTAAGTGATCAAACAATCATTGAAGCAGTTGATGATGAAGAAAGCTTAGAAGATATTGGTGATCTTGACTATGATAGTAATACATTTGATTTAAAGATTACAGGTGGTAAATTTAATCAAAAAATAAAAACAAGTGATTTAACATTAAGTGAAGAAATTGCTCAATATGTTAAAGTAAGCAAAGTTGAAGTAAGCAAAGATGGTACAACAGCAACTGTTACATTAGAACGTACAAATACAAATTATGATGATCTTGCTGGAACAATTGCGGTTAAAGTAAGTGGTTATAGTGATGGTGATTTAGATTTAGTTTCAAATATTAAATTATTAAAAACAGATCGTTTACCAGATAGTATTGATGTAAAAGATGAAGCTGTTAAATTAAATGAAAGTGATGCTTATCGTAAAAAAGGTACTTTAGTAAATGGTGCTAAAGGAGATTATTTAGATTTCTTCTTAAATGTTGAAGAAGAAGGAAACTATGTTTTAACTTATAAAGTTAAAGATGATGAAGCTGTTACAAATGGTTTGAAATTAAGTGGTGGTTTAGGATTAGCAACAGATAATTTAGGTAGTGTTTCTTTTGGTAAATATTGGGGAAATGTTCAAGGTTATGCACAAATGCTAAATTTAAAAGCTGGTAAACAAACATTAAGACTTGAAGTAAATAATATAAGCTTTGAATTAACAAACTTACAAATTAAAAAATTAACAGATGCAGTAGAAATCAAAGATAAAAAAGATGAAGTGACAACAATTACTGCTGATCAAGTTGTTGATGGTTCAAAAGAAGTTGGTTGGGCAATTGAAGGTTCTTCAACTAAAAATATTGGTTTTGGTGCAGCAGGTACTTATCAAGATTATTATGTTGATGTTAAAACAGCTGGTTTATATGATTTAAAAGTAAATTATAGTCATAATTGTGGTAGTGATACAAAAGCTATTATTATGAAAGTTGATGGTAATACAACTACTCAATTAGGTGAAGTTACTTTAAAAAATACTGGTGGATGGGCTAATTACCAAGATAGCGATACAATTGAAGTAAGACTAGAAGCTGGTAAACAATTTATTCGTATTTATGATGATATTGATGGATTCAATTATCGTCATGTTCAATTAACATTTAAAGGAAAACAAGATGTTACAGCTCCAGAAATTAGTGGTAACGATGCTATTATTTATGTAGATGATGAAACTGATATTAAAGATTTATTAGCTTTAAAAGCAATAGATGATGTAGATGGTGATTTATCAGATAAATTAACAATGAGTGGTGATTATGATTGTCATCAAGCAGGAACTTATACAATTACAGTAACTGTAAGTGATGAAGCTGGTAATGAAGCAAGTAAAACATTTACAATTACAGTTGTTGAAAAAGCAAAACTTGTTATTGATTCTAAAGAATTTATGGTAGGTGATAAATTTGATCCATTAGCTGATATTAAAGCTTATGATGTTGATGGTACAGATATCACAGAAAAACTTACAGTTGTAAGTAATGCTGTTGATACAAGTAAAGCTGGAACTTATCAAGTGGTTTATAGAGTAGTAGATGCTCTTGGTAATGAAGTTGAATTTACAAGAGAAGTTATTGTAAAGAAAGTAAAAACAGATGTTGATCCATCTCATCCAGATGATACAAAACCATCAAAACCAAATGATTCATCATCTAGTAATCAACCATCATCTTCAAATGATGGACAAGAAACAATTACTGGTCAAGTTGTTGAATCAACAAAAACAGGAGATAATACTCCAATTATAGCAATGATGGGTATGCTTCTAGTGGCTGGTTTAGGAATTATGGTTTTAAGAAAAAGAAAATATAATCGTTAAAAATAATTAGATTATAAAATTTAAGATTGGGATTGTTCATATAAACAATCCTTTTCTTTTATTGTGAAATAAAAAATGAATAACATATAATTATCGAATAGATAATCGAAAAAATAAGTAGAGGATGTTATTGGAAAATGAATGAAAAAAGCAAAGAAGAATTAGAAAAAGGATGTATATTAGCTACTATTGCACATGCAATTGCTGTAGCAAAATATCCAGAAATATCCTATGAACGTTCATGGGATGGAATAAATTATAATATCCAAAATAACGAAGGAACGCGAGGAACGATTACCTTTGAAAAGGATATATGTGTAGCAGCGTTTAGAAATGAAAATAGTGAACGATTGAATAAAAATATATCTTATTTACACTATTTTAAAAAGGCACCTATGAGTATATTAAAATTAGCTAAGAATGAGACGTTGCAGTATTTGCTTGAAAATGTAAATGGTCATTTACAACCAGTGATTACAACTGCATTTTGGCAAGATAAAATAATAAGATCTGTTGATCAAATTGATGATTTTTTAAAAAATGGTGGAGATATTATTTCTGTGGAATTTATGGAAATAGAGAAAGCTATAGAGTGGTGGGTTTTAGAGTATGAGTTTTCTAAAGAAGAGAAAGAAATGTTGTTAGCTGTTTATCAAAGAAAAATCAATAATCATGGAAAAACTATACACTTAACAAAAGAAGAAAGTAATTTGATAAAGAAGTATTCAGCTGAAGGCTATAAAGAAAGTTGTTTGTCTTTTCAAGAGTTGAATATTAAAGATTATGGTGAAAAAAGGATTGAATCTATATAGATAACAATCCTTTTCATTTATCCCATTTTTTTATGAATATTATTTGTGTTTTTAATAATGTAAATAGGTCTTTGTTTTGTTTCAAAATAACATGATGAACAATATTGACCTAAGATAGAAACAAAGATAAGTTGTAAACCACTTAAAAATAAAACTAAACTTGTAAGATATGAAACATGATGAAAGAAAATAGAATATAATGAAATAATACAAGAAATTCCTATTAAAATACTACCAATAACTCCTGCAATTGTAATAGGTGTTGATGAAAATGAGAAAATACCTTTAAAAGCATAAGAAAATAAACTTGTTAAATTCCATTTACTTTTACCAGCAGGACGTTCAACATTATGAAATTCAATCCATTTTGTATTAAATCCTACAAAAGAAAACAAACCTTTCATATAACGATTATATTCTTTTAACTCTAAAATAGCATTGACCATTTGTCGAGTCATCATTCTAAAATCACCAGCTCCATCATCCATATCCATTTTTGTAAGTTTTTGAATAACTTTATAAAAACTATGTGATAAAAAGTTTCTTAATTTTCCTTCACCAGTACGATCGACACGTTTACCAGCACAACAATCATATTCTTCGTCTTTTAATGAATGATACATTTCTTTTAATAAATAAGGGGGATGTTGTAAATCTGCATCCATAATAACAACATAATCACCACTTGCATTTTCAAGTCCAGCATACATAGCTGCTTCTTTTCCAAAATTACGAGAAAAAGAATAATAGAAACAATGAGGATTTTTATGAGCTAACAATTTTAAAATATCTTCACTATGATCATGACTACCATCATTGATAAAAAGTATCTCATAGTCAATATTTTCAATGCTTTCTAAAACATGAGTCACTTCTTTATAAAATAGTGGTAAAACATCTTCTTCATTAAAACAAGGAACAATAACGCTTATTTTATCCATGGCAAACACCTTCTTCTTTAAAAATTTTAAATTTACATAAAACATAATTTGATAGAATAGTAATAAAACTTACTAATATTTTAGAAATCATTGGTTGAATATTCATTAAATCAATTAAAAGATAAAGACAAACATTTTCAATCAATAACGTCATAAATCTTAACAAAACAAAAGAAATAAATTCCTTTTTAACCTCATTTTTACTCTTGAATACATATCTTTTATTTGTATAATAAGCAAACAAAACAGCAAAAAACCAAGAAATACTATTAGCGATTAACCAATGACTATGTATTTTTAATAAAATAAAATAAACAACATAATTCACAAGTGTTGTCATGCCTCCTACAAAAACATAACTCAACATCTCTTTTGTATCATCTTTCATCCTTTCTTCTCCTTTCAATTATATAATTTATAAAAACCACCATAAATCCAAAATAAAATAAAATACCTCCTAACCTATATCCAGTAGGTGTAAATTTAATTTGAATATGATGTTTTCCTTGATGAATCTGACATCCTAAAAAAGCTTCATTAACAATTTCACTATTGACCACTTTACCATCTATATAAATTGAATAACCTCGATCATAAGGAATACGTGTTATAAAATAACCATCATTTTTAACATCGATTGTTCCTTTTAAAATATCTTTTCCTTTTTCAATTTTTAAACAATCAACTTCTTGATTTCTCTTTTTAATTGTATTTTTATCTAAAGAATAAGTTTTAATATTTTTAATATCATAATGTCCTTTAGAT